>JALRKC010000100.1 GCA_023254955.1 Candidatus Nanopelagicales bacterium
AAACAAGATTTGCGTGACTTTTTAAGTAGTGCCCAATTACGGCTAATAGACGGTTGGCCGCTTGCATTTGCTGCAAGTTTGGCCGAAGCTAAGAAATGGCCCCGTGTAACCGGCAGTGATTTGCTACCAAAACTATTTGAAACTCTAGATTCCAGCACGCGAGTAGGAATTATTGGAGGAAGCGACCAAAATCAAATCAAAGCGAAGCTCAAAAACCTTTACCCTCAACTAAATCTAGTTTTAGTAAACGATGAATTTTTTGCAGATACTGAAGAAAGTGCCAAGCGCATAGCGCAGCTATGCGAAGAGCATCAAATTACTATTTTGGTATTAGCCCTAGGACACCCAAAGCAAGAAGTGTTAGCTGCTTATTTAAAAAAATATCAGGTTGCTTCACTAAGGGTGGTTTTGTGTTTTGGCGCTAGTGTCGACTTCTTGATTGGTGAGCAAAAAAGAGCACCTAAATTCTTACAACAAATTGGCTTAGAGTGGTTTTATCGCTTGACTACTAATCCCAAAAAATTTCTTAAGAGATACTCACAAGCAGTTTGGCCGTCGCTGGTTTTAATTGTCAGCGCGGTTAGAGCCAGATTTTTCTAATTCAATGCGTTTTTGTAAATAAACGCTAAAAAATCCTTGATATTTTTCTTGTAGTTCCGGAATCTTCCAATCATTACCGGTAACGATGCCGCGACAAATTTCACTTTTGCATTCACACTTAAATTCATCATAGGGCTCGCTGTCACTCATGGCGTAGTCGTATGAAATCTCTTCACCTACTGAAATATCTCTAAGCGCAACAACCACTGTTGAGCCGAGCAATCCGCAGTTTGGGTTACAAGAATGATTAATTTGATCGCCCGGCTCTGGTGTTTCGCCAGAAACTAAATACAAATCCTCAGCTACTTGAATAGATCGCGAAATTCGATCAGGTGTTAATTTTTGTAAATCTTCCTTATTAACAACAAAGCCTCCAAAGCTTGCGACTAATTCACCTCGCAAAATAGGTGAAATTGCAAAACTGCCCCAACCCTTGTTGTCGGTAGCTCTTGCTTGCGCTTTGGGGCTTAACCAGTTGTGTAACAACCGCACCTCGCTAGTTTGGGAAGGTAATCATTCCACCCATAAATCTGCCAGCCACTAATTGACCTGCTACTAGGCTGAGGTTTGTGATTAATCCAGAGATTTTGAGGAAAACTCCTGAGTTGGTTCGCCAATCCCAAACAGCACGTGGTGAATCCACAACCTGGGTAGATGAATTTGCCGAGCAAGATAGTCGCTGGAGAGCGCTCACCGTTCAAACCGATGAATTAAAAAACGAGCAAAAAAATCTAGGCAAGCTAATTGGCTCCGCTAAAAGCTCAGGAGATAAAAAAGCCCTGGATGAATTGACCAAACGTGGTACCGAAATAGCTAATCAAATCGATCAATTAGCAGATGCTTTAGAAGAAGCTAAACAAAAAAGTGAAGCTGCGATAAAAAATATTTCTAACGTAGTGGATTCTGCTGCACCTATTGGCTCTGAAGCAGACTTTAAGGTCATGGAAACTCATGGAACACCTAGAGATTTTGCACAAGAAAATATAAAACTTCAAGATCACGTTGAAATTGGAAAAAATTTAAATTTAATAGATATTGAGCGTGGAGCTAAAGTTTCTGGATCACGATTTTATTATTTAGTAAATGATGGAGCACTACTTGAATTAGCTTTAGTAAATTTTGCAATGGACATTGCAAGAGAATTTGGTTTTGCTCCAGTTATCCCTCCCGCGTTAGTTAAGCCGCAGGCCATGGAAGGAACGGGTTTTCTTGGCCAAGCCGCTGAAAATGTTTATCGCATTGAAGCTGATGATATGTATCTAGTAGGAACAAGTGAAGTACCGCTAGCTGCGATGCATATGGATGAGATTCTCGAATCAAAAAATTTGCCAATTCGTTATGCCGGATACTCACCCTGCTATCGCAGAGAGGCCGGATCTCA
>JALRKC010000101.1 GCA_023254955.1 Candidatus Nanopelagicales bacterium
ATTTAATTCAAGGGTAAACAGTAAATTAGCTAATTTGCTGTTCCCATAAACAGGCCACGCTCGATATTTATCTTTAGAGATGTTAACTTCTGCTTCATCAGCTTTTAATAATTTACCCATTCGATGAGCACTTGAAGAAACATTTACAATGCGCGCATTATCAATCTTTTTTAAAGACGACCAAAGTAAGGCAGTAAGGGCAAAATGGCCTAAGTGATTGATTCCCATCTGCGCTTCAAATCCATCGACGGTTTGCGCATAAGGAGTTGCCATGATTCCGGCGTTGTTAATAAGAAAATTTAACGGCTCATCAAGATGGTTGTCCGCAAAAACTTTGACTGAAGTGAGATCTGCTAAATCTAAGAATCCAACTTCGATGGTGCTGTCTGGGTATTGCAGCTTTATTGATTGTGCTGCTTCTTGGCATTTTTCGACATTTCTACCGGCAACAATTACCTTGGCACCTTTGGCGGCAAGCACTTTTGCAGTTTCGTAACCCAGGCCAGAATTTGCACCAGTAATGATTGCTTTAGTACCGGAGAGATCTTTTATCTCAGCTGTAGTCCATCTGCTCAAGTTAAGCTCCTTTTGCCTCTTCAGGTATTCTCATACATCGCGGCTTAGCGCTTTCTTGCAAGGCACTATTGCCCCGATAGCTCAGTCGGTAGAGCATCTCCATGGTAAGGAGAAGGTCACGGGTTCGAATCCCGTTTGGGGCTCGAACGATTTTGGCGGGGTAGCTCAGGTGGTAGAGCAAGCGGCTCATAATCGCTGTGTCGCGGGTTCGACTCCCGCCCTCGCTACGAGCGGTAAGAATTAATTAAGGAGAGGTACCAATGGCAAAGAGTGATGTTCGCCCGAAGATCACCTTGGCATGCGTAGATTGCAAAGAACGCAACTACATCACCAAGAAGAATCGCAGAAACGATCCAGATCGTTTAGCGGTTAAAAAATATTGCGCTCGTTGCAATAAGCACACCGAACACCGCGAGACTCGTTAATAGTTTCTTGTGGCAGTAAACCAAGAATTTGTTGGTAAGACTTTTTTTAATGAAAAGTATGAACTCTTCGAGGTTGGTCGCGAAAAAGTAAAAGAGTTCGCCTTGGCTTTAGGTGAGACTAACCCGATTTACTTTAATAAAGAACATGCCCAGAGTTTAGGCTACAGCGATATTGTTGCGCCGCCAACTTTTTTAATTTCAGTTGCGATGAGTGCGATGAATAAAATTTTGTTTGACCCAAAATTCAATCTTGATTACAGCCGAATTGTTCATGGTGAGCAAGGTTTTACCTTACATAAACCAGTTGTCGCGGGAATGCAACTAGCCTGGAACACTACTTTAGAAAGTGTTGTGGAAAAAGTCGGAAATGAATTTTTAACATTTAGTATTAATTTTGGAGAGCCTGATGGGTTCGTTGCCCAATTAAAGTCTGTTTTAATCTCACGAGGTGAAGCATGAGCTTTGAAGTTGGATTGGAATTACCCGCAAAAACTTTTTCGGTAACTCGAGAAGATTTAATTAAATATGCAGGCGCTTCATTGGATTTTAATAAAATCCATTGGAATGAGCGGGTAGCTAAAGCAGTGGGGCTCCCTAATGTGATTGCTCATGGAATGTTCACTATGGGAAGGTGCATACAAATAGTGACAGATTGGATCGAAAACCCCGCCAAAGTAATTGATTATCAAGTCAGATTTGCCGCACCAGTAGTTGTGCCTGACGAAGATCCTGGTGCAACAGTTGAGGTAACTGCCAAAATTGTTGAAAATCTCGATAACAAAATTAAAATTGATATACAGGCTCGCTCAGAGGGGAGCAAAGTTTTAGGTAAAGCGGTAGCGATAGTAGAGCTGTGAAAGAAATACCGCAAGCTGTAATTGAGTTAGCCGAAAAAAGAAAAGCTGCAAAAGAGGCGAAAGATTATTCCCTTAGTGA
>JALRKC010000102.1 GCA_023254955.1 Candidatus Nanopelagicales bacterium
CTAGATTTACGCCTCCAGCAAAGCCTAAATTATTTTCACTAACGATTAACTTTATTTTACTTTTTACGGCACCCAGCTTTTCTAGCGAATCATCACCAGAAGCGTTATCGACAACAATAATTTCTAACTTTGATGCATCCCATTCACAATCTAAGAGACTTTCAATTGCATTTAAAGTATCTTCTGCGCCACGGTAATTAACCAAAACTACACTGACTTTTGGTTTATTCATTGCTTTAGCCTAGAAGTTATTTGCTACGAAATGCTCTGCAATTTGCAGAGTGTTTAGCGCGGCACCCTTTCTTAAGTTATCTCCGCAGACGAAAAATTCAAGTGAGTGAGGGTTTTCTGGGTTTTGTCTAATTCTTCCTACCCAAGTTGCATCTGTTCCTACCACGGCAGCGGGAGTAGGGAAGATTTTGTTTTTAGGATCATCCATCACCGATACTCCAGGTGAATTTTCTAACAATTTTCTGGCATCAGTTGGATTGATTACTTCTTCAAAAACGGCATGCACTGCTAGTGAGTGGGTAGTTACAACTGGCACTCTTACACAAGTTGCAGTGACTCTTAAGTTAGGTAATCCTAAAATTTTTCTAGATTCATTTTGAACTTTTAGCTCTTCGCTGGTGAAGTCATCATCTTTTAACGAACCTGCCCATGGCACTACATTTAAAGCTAAAGGCGCTGGGAACGGGCCTAGCTCTGAAATATTTTCATGTACATCTTTTGCTCGAGAACCTAAGTCTTTACCAGCAACTTCAACAATTTGCTTTTGTAAAGTTTCAATTCCACTTACGCCAGCGCCAGAAGCGGCTTGATAGGAAGCAACTACTAACTCTTTAACTTTGTATTTGCGATTTAGGGCACCTAGCGCCACGATCATTGAAAGTGTTGTGCAATTTGGATTTGCAATTATCCCCTTGGGTCGGTTGGCGATCTCTTGGGCATTTACTTCTGGCACTACAAGCGGAACTTGATTATCCATACGAAATGCTGCCGAATTATCAACTACGACGACACCTTTACTGGCAGCTACCGGGCCCCATTGCGCACTAACTTCATCTGGCACATCAAATACTGCTACATCTATATTTTCAAAATTCTCAGGGCTAATTTCTTTAACAGTTAGTTCTTTACCGCGAACGGTCAATTTTTTACCGGCACTTCTTGCGGATGCTAAAAGATGAATTTCACCCCAAATATCTTCCCGTTCATTTATTAGTTCGATCATGACAGAACCAACTGCACCGGTTGCGCCAACTATTGCCAAACTTGGTTTGCTCATATTTATCGCCCTGTTCCTGCGTGTACGGTGGCTTCAGATTCAGCATCTAAATCAAAAGCACTATGAATAGCTTGAACTGCTTTAACGGCATCTTCTGCTCTTGTTACCACAGAAATTCTAATTTCAGATGTTGAAATCATTTCGATATTTACTCCAGCTTTTGCTAAGGCGCGAAAGAAGTTTGCTGAAACTCCTGGGTGTGATTTCATTCCAGCACCAACTAAAGAAATTTTTGCAATATTTTCATCTAAAATTAAGTCTTGATATTGAATTTGCTCTTTGATGTTTTCAATTGCTGCCACAGCTTTTTTACCGTCAGTCTTAGGAAGCGTAAAAGTAACATCAGTTTTATTTGTGTCAGAAGCTGCGATGTTTTGCACAATCATGTCAACATTTACACCATTTGAAGCTACGGTTTCAAATATCGTTGCGGCAATACCTGGTTTGTCAGGAACAGCAACCAGCGTTAACTTGGCATCTGCTAAATCGTGAGCTACCCCAGAAATGATTGGTTGTTCCATGGTTGCATCCTTTGCTTTTTGGCTAATTACCCAACTTCCTTCATTTTGATTGAAACTGGATCTGACATGAATTGGTACGTTGAATCTTCTTGCATACTCCACGCATCTTGAATGC
>JALRKC010000103.1 GCA_023254955.1 Candidatus Nanopelagicales bacterium
TCCTTATTACCGCTTGGGCCAGCTAATCCACTGTAGGCAACTTGTGAGCACTTTAATCCCAAATCACTGGCAAAGAGAATTACTTTCCACACAGCTTCGGCTCTTAATTTGCTGTCTAAAACTACCCCGCCAGCGGGTACTTGCTCCCGAGAGAGTTCAAATTGCGGCTTCACCATGAGTAGAAAGTCACTTTGTTGATGAGCAACATTTAAAAGTGCTGGAAGTACCTTAGTCAGGGAGATGAATGACAAATCGGCAACAATTAGATCCATTTTTTCAGGAAGATCGCTAGTCGTTAGATTTCTGGCGTTAAATCGTTCTAGTACGACTACCTTCTGGTTATTGCGCAAAATCCAATCAATTTGTCCGTAACCGACATCTAGCGCATAAACTTTTTGGGCGCCAGATTCGAGTAATACCTGGGTAAAACCTCCGGTAGACGCGCCTACATCTAAACAAATTTTGTTATTAATGTCTAAAGGTATTTTCTTAAGCGCATTTCTTAATTTAATTGCTCCACGACCAACATCTTGATCTTTCTTTTTAATTTCAAGTGAAACTTCATCTGCAACTTGTGAACTAGCTTTGGTGTTTTCGATACCGTTTACTAAAACAAGACCCTGGGAGATTAATTCTTGTCCGTGCGTTCTAGATCTCGCCAAGCCTCGATGCACCAGTGCCGCATCTAGCCGGCGCTTCATTGTGAAGAAGAAATTGACAGCGTTTCTTGTAATCTTCTGTGGACATCTTCAAACACATCCGCGTGTTGACTTACTGGTAAGTCACTTAATTCTTTAAGTCTCTCAGTGGCGGCATCAACTTTTGAATCATTTGTTTGCACTATCGCTAGTGGAGTATCTAGGTTTAGTTGTTGGTCCATAAGTGGAAATATTACCCTTTAGGTTTGGTTTTTTTGGTAGATTTCATTTGATTTACCACCTTGCGAAGCGCGGCTAATTCCTCTTCAGTCACAAAATTATGTTTGCCCATAAAGGCTCTAATCTCTTCTTGAACTATTTGCCGAATTTCAACCGACGAATTCGTTTTTCCACAACTGCATGGCTTTAATTTTTCATTGACTTTCTCAGTTACGAATTCATTGAGCCCCATAGCAATCTGACCTAGTGCCATGAGCCCGTCAACTATCTTGTCTTCTGGTCTCATTTTTTCATTCATGTTTATATTCTATGAATTAATTAGCTATTTGCTAGTTGAGAAGCTGATTCAGATTGTCCAAAATAGCCACTGGCCGATAATTGGATTTCTCAGTCTCCCAAATTGCTCTTGTGGTATTCCCGCTCAAAACCAAAACCGAATCAATTTCAGCATTTTTGGCACCTAAAATGTCCGTGGATAAGGTGTCTCCGACAAAAAGTGGCTTGCTAGCAGAAAGTTGCTTAAAGGCATAATCAAAAATCTGTCGGTTAGGTTTTCCAAAATCTTTGGGCATCCGTCCAGTTACCACATTTAGCAAGGCAATTATAGATCCGTTTCCCGGAGCTAATCCAAAATCAGTTGGAACTACAGGATCTAAATTTGTCGCCCACCAAGGTGTTCCTTTAGCTATTGCGTAGCTTGCCTCGGCTAAGTCATCCCAAGTGAGGTTTTTGCAAAGCCCATTAATCACTAGGTCTGGCTTTTCATTGTGATGCAGCACAATCTCATACCCAGAATCAAGGAGTAGATCTTTGAGGCCACTAGAAGTTACCGCCATTATTTTTTTTGCGCTAGGTAAGAGCTTTGCAATCGATTCCACGAGTACTCCAGAAGTGCTGATTACCGCATCTTCAGAGGTTGGAATATTTAAAAGTGAGAGCTTTTCTGCAAATTCCGCACAGGTTCTAGAGGCATTATTAGTTATAAAACCGACCTTATGTGATTCTCGTAATTTAGCTATGGTTTCATCAACACCTGG
>JALRKC010000104.1 GCA_023254955.1 Candidatus Nanopelagicales bacterium
CAACTCCTTGACCAGCAAAAGCCGCATCCCCATGGAGCAGAATTGGCAAAATCGGATTGTTGTGGTCTTTGCCTAGTCGATCTTGCTTAGCGCGGACAATTCCCTCTAATACCGGGTTTACCGCTTCTAGATGTGAAGGATTAGCGGCCAGGTAAACCGGGATAGTTTCACCATCATCAGTGCTAAAAACACCGGTTGTTCCAAGGTGATACTTCACATCACCTGAACCTTGCACCAACCCTCGTCCACCAACATCTTCAAATTCTTTGAAGATTTGGCCATA
Organism: Candidatus Nanopelagicales bacterium; assembly: GCA_023254955.1. The sequence continues at coordinate 284 of JALRKC010000104.1, forward strand.
AGATTTACCGGCAATATTTGCTAAAACATTTAGCCTTCCACGGTGAGGCATTGCGATGGCAACTTCATGTAATTTATTTTTTGCGGCTTCATTGAGTATTGAATCGAGTGCAACGATTGTTGACTCACTGCCTTCGAGAGAAAAACGCTTCTGACCGACATATTTAGTTTGTAAGAATTTTTCAAAAGCTTCTGCCGCGTTTAGCCGACCAAGAATTCGAAGTTGTTCGTTGCGCGGTGGTTTTTCATAAGGAATTTCGACCTGATCTTGTACCCATTTTCTTTGATCGGGATCTTGAATATGCATGTATTCAATACCAATACTTCTAGAGTAGGTATCTCTAAGGCGTGTGAGCACATCTCTTAACTTCATAAAGCGTGACTCACCAAATCCACCGGTGGCAAACTCTCTCTCTAAATCCCAGACCGAAAGACCATGAGCGGCCATCGTTAAATCTGGATGAGTTCGCTGCGCATAAACCAAAGGATCAGTATCAGAAATTAAATGGCCGAAGACTCGGTATGAGCGAATCAGAGCTTGAACTCTAGCTACTTTATTTATGTCTTCGTCTTGCTCAGCTGCAATATCTTGAGCCCAGCGGTAAGGCTTGTATGGAATTTGCAGCGCAGTAAATATCTCTTCGTAAAAACCTTCTTTACCCATTAATAAATCTGCAACATGCTTCAGGAATTCACCAGATTGGGCACCTTGAATAATGCGATGGTCATACGTTGAACTCATTGTCAAAACTTTGCTAACGGCTTGTTTAGCTAAAGTGAATTGTGATGCTCCTTGCCATTCCATTGGATAATCAAGCGATCCAACACCAACAATCAAGCCTTGATTTTGCATCAAGCGAGGAACAGAGTGCTGTGTGCCAATAGTTCCAGGATTTGTGAGGCTGACCGTCACGCCAGCAAAATCTTCTACAGTTAGCTTATTCGTTCTAGCGCGCTTAACTATGTCATCATAAGTAGCCCAAAATTGTGCAAAATCTAAATTCTCTGCATTTTTAATGGCAGGAACTAATAGTTGTCTGGATCCATCTGGCTTAGTTATATCAATTGCTAAACCAAGTCCAATTTGACCATGTTTAACGATCGCCGGCTTATTATCAATTTGAGTGTAAGCCACGTTCATGTCTGGAATCGCTTTTAAAGCTTTAACAACCGCAAACCCAATTAAGTGAGTGAATGAAACTTTTCCACCGCGACGTCGAGCTAAATGCTCATTGATAAAAACGCGATTTTCTTGTAGCAAAATTGCGGGAATAGAGCGCACACTGGTCGCGGTAGGAACTGTAAGACTTGCCTCCATGTTCGTTACCACTCGAGCCGCAACTCCCTTTAACGGTTCGGTAATTGATTCTTTTGGTTCCTCGTTGACTACCGGAGCAGAAGGTGGCGTTGGTACTACTGGCTCGGTCACAATCGGAGTTGTTACAACTGGTGAAACGGTGGATTGGGCTGGTTTGCTAACCGGCTTTTCCTGCGGCGTGTAATCGTTGAAGAATTCCCACCAGGCGGGATCAACCAAGTTCTTATCTTTCTTGAATTGCTCATAAATTTCGTCAACGATCCATTCATTAGGACCGAAACCAGA
>JALRKC010000105.1 GCA_023254955.1 Candidatus Nanopelagicales bacterium
AATGCAATGCGAGATGCTGCCCCGCTCTGTAATTTAGCGGCGAGTTCTTCTAGCCAATCAACCGTTAAAGACTTATTATTTTTTTTAAATAATTTAATATCTGAAATATTATTTGAGTAATTTATTTTTTGAATTCTTTTATCTCCAGGGTTTTTGATTAAAAAAATTGCAGTAAATATTAAAAGAAATATAGTCAATTCGCTCATGCAGCTTGCTTTTCTTCAATAAACGAATTAGCCCCATCAAAAGTAATAATGTTTTTAACTTCGACTAAACCTTTTTCATTTAAAGTACATCTGCCGATGCTAGAAACAATTCGTTTTGCTTTAAATCCACGTGAAATATGCACGACATATTCGATTGCTGAATTTAATTGCGCGTGCAAACCTTCGCGATTTAATCCAGCAGCCAGTGCTAAGGATTCGAATCTAATTGGCACATCTTGTGGTGAATTTGCATGCAATGTTCCTGCGCCGCCATCATGTCCAGTATTTAAAGCAGCTAGCCAATCAACTACTTCAGCTCCTCTTACTTCCCCCACAATTAATCGATCAGGTCTCATTCTTAATGCTTGACGAATTAAATCGCGCATCGTGATTGCGCCTTTTCCTTCTAAATTTGCTGGCCTTGATTCAAGAGAAATTCTGAATTTATGATTAGGTTTCAATTCATTAGAGTCTTCGACTATCAAAATTCGTTCGGTGTCATGGCATTCACTCAAAAGCGTGTTAAGCAGAGTAGTTTTTCCACTTCCGGTTCCACCTGAAATCACAAATGAAACCCGCTCTTTAATCATTTTGCTTAAAAAATTTTTTATGTTTTCATCAATCGAACCAAGAGACATGAGCTCATCTAGCGAAAAGGTTTTCGCTCGGGGAATCCTTAAAGAAATTGAAGTTCCGGGCTTACTAATCGGGTATAAACCTGCATGTAAGCGAATTCCACTCTCTAAGCGCGCATCTACAAACGGAGAAGATTGATCAAGCCTTCTACCAACAGACAGCGCTAGGCGTTGAGCAAGTTGCCTAACTTGCAAGTCGCTCTCGAAGCGAAATTCTGTCTCTTCGATGCCGTGACCTCGATCAATACAAACTTGATTGTGGCCATTTACCAAAATGTCAGTAATTGATTTATCGGCCAAGAGTGGTTGCAAAATCCCAAGTCCAGTTAGATCAGACTTAATTGCTTCAGCCAACTCCAACAAGGCTTCATGGCCCAACACCACACCTTCGCTGCGTAAAGCCGCGGCAACTGTGCCTAAAGTAACCATCTGATTATCTAGCGCGAGTCGCCGCTGGATTTGCTCTCTTAATTCATCGCGCTCAGTCATTGAGCAAATAACTTTTCAAACGCTTGCGAAATCGTTTTAAAACTTTTTATTCTTGAATTAGTAAAATTTCCTCGGTCCATGTCTTTTTGTAATTGAACTTCTGTTTGGATTACCGCAAATAAATCAACTTTTAAATTTTGTGAAATTTGTTCAGGTGTAACGTCGCCACCAGGTACTTCTCTTACTACTAACTTAGGGCTATAGCCTTGGTTTTTAATTTCAGCAATTCTCCATAAACATGCAGCTACCGATCTAACGGTATTGGTGCATACAATAATCACCTCTTGAAAATTTAATTCGCTGATGTTTTCTATTTCTGTATCAATTATTGCTAAATCAAAAGCTTGCAATAGTGAAGTAAAAACTTTTTTATTCAATTTAGTGTTAGTGAGCGAGTATTCTCTGCTGTGACTTATTAAACTTAATCCTTCGACTGAAATTAATTCATTTTGAAATGTTTTAACTGGAATTTCGCCATGTGAATTTTCAAAATCCTTCCACCTTGAAGCTGCGTTTCTCTCTTGA
>JALRKC010000106.1 GCA_023254955.1 Candidatus Nanopelagicales bacterium
ACAATCACATTTCTAGCTTTAGCTAATGGCTCATCAGCTTGTACTTGAGATAAATCAATAATATCTCGAATCACATTCGCCAAACGTTCTGTTTCTATAGTAATTTTTCCAGCAAATTTTTTAATTGCTTCAACATCATCTTCTGCAGACGAAATTGCCTCTGCTAACAAACTAAGCGCACCAACGGGAGTTTTTAATTCATGGCTAATGTTTGCCACAAAGTCTCGTCGCACCGCTTCAACTCTTCGCAAAAGGCTTAGATCTTGACCAAAAACCAGTGTTTCAGTTTGATTCAAAGGAATGATGCTCACTTCAAGTGTAGTTTGAGTTTTTCCGAGATTTTGCGAAATTGTAATTTGTAAGTTTTGGCTGCGTTGATCAAGTCGAGTATTTCTAATTGCCTCAGCTAGTTGTGGAACTTTGATGCGGGTATCAACAACTAAGCCTAAATTCTGAGCTAATTCAGACGAAAAAATTGCTTGATAATTACCATCTAATTTAATTACTACACCCGGTAGAACTTGTAATAATTTATCTAAATCACTTTGTTGAACTGCTGTATGACTAACTGGAGTCGTTTCATAACGCTCACGGGTTAAATACCAATACCCAAGAAATGCGCCCAATAGAATCCCCAGCGCTAGGCCAGCTATTGCTTCCATGCTCAAAGACTAGGCGCTCACTCAGTTGCTAACCAATTTAGATGACTATTTTTAGTGACACTTAACTATTCGTTAACCGAATATTCACTAAAAAAAGGAACTCTCTATTAATGGTTTTAGATTTTTTAGCAAAGAAAGCGTATTATCTTGATAGCGAAGGGCTGACATGAGAAACAGTTTTGAAGAAGAGCTAAAAGCGATAAACAATGAACTTCAATACATAACGTCTTTAGTGCTAAAGTCCGTAACCCAAGCCACCGAGGCTTTGCTGTTTGCAGACCGAGAAATTGCTGAAAAAGTAATTGAGTCTGATGTGCTAATTAATGATTTAACTTCTGCGCTTGAAGAAAGATGTATTTTAGTAACCGCTTTACAAAATCCAGTTGCCTCAGATCTACGGACAGTATTGGGTGCGCTAAAAATGGCCACCTCTTTAGAGCGAATGGGTGATCTTGCAGTGCACATTGCTAAATCGGCTAGATTGCGCTATCCCTCAAAAGCAATTCCCGAAGAATTAGTTAATACTTTTCGCTCAATGGGGCATTATGCTGAAAAAATTGTGGATCAAACCAGCAAAGTGCTCTCAACTCAAGATTTAAATGTTGCTAAAGAAATAGAAGCAAGTGATGACAAATTAGATGAGATTCACCGCGAATTATTTAGAGTCGTGCTATCGCCAGAGTGGAATTATGGCGTAGAAGCTGCAGTCGATGTAACTTTGCTATCTCGCTATTACGAAAGATTTGGTGACCACGCTGTGAGCATTGCTCGAAGAGTAATTCACGTAGTGACCGGAGAGCCTTATATTGAAACCATAATGCACTAAATAAAGTCTTTTGGTGCAGTTTGCCCATTCAGGGTAAACTTTCTCTTTAATGGCAAATAAGTCAAAAGTAAAACGTGTTGCAGTTCTTTCTGTGCACACTTCTCCACTTGATCAACCAGGCACTGGAGATGCTGGTGGCTTAAATGTCTATGTCGTAGAAACTGCAAAGCGATTAGCTAAAC
>JALRKC010000107.1 GCA_023254955.1 Candidatus Nanopelagicales bacterium
TCTGGGAAAGGTTATGGAGATTTAAAGCAGGCAGCAGCTGAAGCGGTGATTGAAATTGTCGCTCGACCATTTAAAGCGAGAGTTGATGAATTACTCAACGACAAAGCGCAACTAGCAAAACTGATTTCGACCGGTGCACAAAAAGCAGAAGCAGTTGCTGCAAGTACCCTAAATAAAGTACATGAAAATTTAGGATTTGTTAATTAAGCATTGCTTTTGCGTCTAGAAATCTTATTGCCTAGCCAAATAATTGGATCGTACTTAGTATCTACGACTCTTTCCTTCATCGGAATAATGGCATTGTCAGTTATTTTTATGTGTTCTGGGCAAACTTCAGTACAGCACTTAGTGATATTGCACATTCCAAGACCATGCTCTTCTTGAGATTCGCGTTTGCGATCAAGCTGGTCTAGTGGGTGCATGTCAAGTTCTGCTAGACGAATGAAGAAACGGGGACCAGCAAAAGACTTTTTGTTTTCTTCGTGGTCACGAATCACATGGCAGGTATCTTGACATAAAAAGCATTCAATACACTTTCTAAATTCTTGACTGCGAGTTACGTCAACTTGTTCCATGCGATATTCACCGGGCTTAAGGTGATCTGGGCCTTTGAAGGCGGGAATTTCACGAGCTTTTTCGTAATTAAAGGAAACATCGGTAACCAAGTCTTTGATGACCGGGAAGGCTCGCAAAGGCGTCACCGTAATGGTTTCATCTTCATTGAAAGTGTTCATTCGTGTCATGCACATCAAGCGAGGCTTACCATTTATTTCTGCGCTGCATGAACCGCATTTTCCAGCTTTACAGTTCCAGCGAACTGCCATGTCATTAGCCACCGTGGCTTGCAAGCGGTGGATTACGTCAAGAATAACTTCGCCCTCGTTAACTTCAACTTCGTAGTTTGTTAGCTCACCAGCATCTTTATCTCCACGCCAGACGCGAAATTTCGCTTGATAACCCATTATTTGCTCCCTTGCGAGATAGAGGTGAGTTCTGCTTCAGTTAAATATTTAGCAAGCTCTTCTTTATCAAAAAGATTAATCAATTCATCTGGCATTGGCGGCAGTCCTTGGCGCTCTGTATTGATGTTTTTGCCATCCCAAGAGCAAACAATGTGGATTTGTCTCCAATTTGGATCCATCTTCGGAAAGTCGTTTCTGGTGTGCCCACCGCGGGACTCTTCGCGCTCTAGGGCACTTCTGGCAATTGATTCACTAACCAAAAGCATGTTCTCTAAATCTAAGGCTAAATGCCAGCCCGGGTTAAACTGACGGTTGCCTTCAACGGTTACTTTCTTGGCACGCTCTTTAAGTGAATCAAGTTTGCTCAAGGCGTCTTTCATTTCACTACCATCGCGAATAATTCCTACCAAATCATTCATGACTTGTTGTAACTCTTGGTGAACGCTGTAGGGGTTTTCTCCGCCTTCATTGTTGAAGGCGGCTGTGGCGTGAGAAATCGCAGTATTAATTGACTCTTCGGTAACGATTGGCTTTTGAGAAAGCCCTAGCACGTACTCTGCGGCACCAACTCCAGCTCTTCTTCCAAAAACTAATAGGTCAGAAAGCGAGTTACCTCCAAGGCGATTTGAGCCATGCATACCACCAGCAACTTCACCGGCGGCAAACAATCCTTTAACGCCAACTGCAGCTT
>JALRKC010000108.1 GCA_023254955.1 Candidatus Nanopelagicales bacterium
CATGCTGTCGAGAGGATTTTCTGGGAGCATGCCAATTACCAATACACAAGTAGTTAAAACTACGGATTGGATGATTGGACTGTTGCTTCCTATGAGTGCTTTAACTATTTTGATTTGGGGTTGGTTTTGGTACTAAAGAACTTTGCATTATCAATTAAAGATTTAAAGTATGCCTATCCCGATGGCCATCAGGCACTTTTTGGAGTTGATCTGGATTTAGCATTTGGCTCTAGATTGGCTTTACTTGGTCCAAACGGTGCGGGCAAGACAACTTTAGTTTTACATCTAAATGGCATTATCGAGACAATTTCAGGATCTGTAAGCGTTGCCGGAATTCAGGTCAACAAAGAAAACATGAAGGAAGTGCGCAGAAGAGTAGGGATAGTTTTTCAAGATCCAGATGATCAATTGTTTATGCCTAGCGTATATGACGATGTGGCATTTGGTCCTTTGAATTTAGGTTTAAGTAATGAAGAAGTTAAAGCGAGAGTAGAAGCAGCGCTTACAAAAGTAAAAATGCAAGCTTTTGCAGATCGGCCACCACACCATTTATCTTTTGGTCAACGTAGAAGAGTTGCTGTGGCAACGGTCTTAGCGATGGAGCCAGATATTTTGGTGCTCGATGAACCAAGTAGCAATTTAGACCCGGCTAGTAGGCGAGAGCTTTCTGAAATCTTGCTGGATCTAGATGTAACACTTCTAATGGTGACCCACGATATTCCCTATGCCCTAGAGATTTGCCCAGAAGCTGCAATCTTGAACAATGGCCAAATTGTGGCACGTGGTGGCACCAGAGAATTGCTGGCAAACAATGAGCTGATGGCAGCAAATAGGCTAGAGTTGCCATTTGGAATGCACTTAGATCACATTCCACATAATTAAAAATGTACCAAAAATATTTAAAACTAGCTGCAGGAATAATCCGCATTCAATCTATCGGAATCCTAGTTTTTGCCCTGGTAACTTTAGTTGGGGCGTTAACTACTCAAGATATTGATAGCTGGACAACCCTTGTTACAGAGATAATTATTTATTTATTTTTTGTAATAGCTATGTGGCTAATTTCTCGCGGCTTAATGCGAGGAAACAATCGAGCTTTTGGCCCTTATGTTTTAACTCAGTTGTTCATAATTATTATTGCTTGGCCTTTGGTTACAGAAGGGCAAATTGCCACCAGAATTGTGGGTGTCATTGCAGGGTTAAGTACTCTGGCAGCACTTTATGTTGTTTTTTCAAAAACCTTCAGAGAAGAATTTTTTGAAATTTAACTTCTTATAACCTGGTCGCCTTGAATACTAACTTCGATGGGATCTAATGCTCTGCCCGCGGGCCCACTAATCACGCTTCCATCTATGGTAGAAAAAACACTATTGTGGCAAGCGCAAATAATTCCTGATTCACTTACTTGAGAAACTGGGCATCCTTGATGGGTGCAGGTGGTTGAGAAAGCATTAATCTCGCCAGGAGTTGGTTGGGTAATTACGACTTTTTCTTCACTCAAGATCACGGCGCCACCAACGGGAACTTCAGAAACTGAAATTAATCCATTACTCGAGGCAGTTTCACCTTCAGCGGGAGCGGA
>JALRKC010000109.1 GCA_023254955.1 Candidatus Nanopelagicales bacterium
GTGTTCCGGGCGCTTCAGACTTTGGTCAACCATTTGGATCTTGGTGGATGTTGTCTCCAGCTTTAATCATTTTAATTTTTCCATTGGGTTTTCGTATGACTTGCTACTACTACCGCAAGACCTACTACCGGGCCTTTTGGCTTTCTCCGCCAGCTTGCGCAGTAGCAGAACCACATAAATCTTACTCTGGTGAGACGAGAGCTCCACTAATTTTGCAAAATGCACATCGCTACTTTTTTTATGCGGCTTTTTTAATCAACATCGTCCTGACCTTTGACGCAGTAATTGCCTTTAGAAATGATCAAGGCGAATGGGGTCACATGAGCGTTGGCACTTTAATCTTGATCAACAACGCTTTTTGGTTATGGCTTTACACACTTTCTTGTCATTCATGTCGACATATTTTGGGAGGAAAGTTAAAGCACTTCAGCAAAAATCCAGTTCGCTACAAGCTTTGGACTTGGGTTTCCAAGATAAATGAGCACCATCCAAAGTATGCCTGGATTTCTCTTTTTGGTGTTTGGTTTGCTGATATCTACATTCGATTAGTTGCAACAGACACGATTACCAACTTCTATTTCTTTTAAGAGAGGAACACATTAAATGGCTGAAATAGAGCGCCACCAATATGACGTTTTAATTATTGGTGCCGGCGGTGCTGGTTTGCGTGCCGCCGTTGAATCACGAGCCAAGGGCCTCAAAACTGCCATTATTTGTAAATCCTTATTCGGAAAAGCTCATACCGTCATGGCAGAAGGTGGTATTGCCGCCTCCATGGGAAATGTCAACGACAACGACAATTGGCAGGTTCACTTTCGTGACACGATGCGCGGGGGCAAATTCCTAAACCATTGGCGAATGGCTGAATTGCATGCTAAGGAATCTCCTGAACGTGTATGGGAGCTTGAAACTTGGGGTGCACTCTTTGATCGAACCAAAGATGGAAAGATCAGTCAACGTAACTTCGGCGGTCATGAGTATCCCAGGCTGGCTCACGTTGGCGATCGAACCGGCTTGGAGTTAATCAGAACTTTGCAACAAAGAATTGTGGGCTTACAGCAAGAAGATTACGAAGCTACTGGTGATTATGAAGCTCGTTTAAAGGTTTTTGCTGAACTAACTATTACTGAAATCATCACAGAAAATAATCAAGTAACTGGCGCGCTTGGCTACTACCGCGAGAGCGGAAGATTTGTTTTATTTGAGGCTCCCAGTGTAGTTCTAGCAACTGGCGGTATTGGTAAATCATTCAAAGTAACCTCCAACTCCTGGGAGGGTACCGGCGATGGTCATGCCCTAGCACTAAAAGCTGGTAGCAAATTGATGCATATGGAATTCGTTCAGTTCCACCCAACTGGAATGGTTTGGCCACCAAGCGTAAGAGGAATTCTGGTTACCGAATCAGTTCGTGGTGATGGTGGAGTACTTCGCAATTCAGATGGCAAGCGCTTTATGTTTGATTACATTCCTGAAGTATTCAAAGATAAATATGCTCAAACCGAAGAAGAAGCCGACCGTTGGTATGAGGATCCAGATAACAACCGCCGCCCTCCAGAGTTGTTGCCGCGCGATGAAGTTG
>JALRKC010000010.1 GCA_023254955.1 Candidatus Nanopelagicales bacterium
TGTCTTGTTCTTGGTTGTTTTCTGGTGGACGCCACCGCATTACTGGCCGCTTTCAATGCAATATCGAGATGACTATGAGCGATCAAAAGTTCCCATGTTGCCAGTGGTAGCTCCAACTAAAACGGTAGTAAAAAATATCGTCATCTATTCATGGATTATGGCATTAACTAGCATGGTACTCCCGCTAGTTTCAGAAGTTGGCTGGATATATTTAATAATTGCTGGTTTAGCCAATTTAATTTTTTTATACCAAGCCCACGCACTGCAATATCGGGCACTGGGCAATCTACCCACAAAGCCAATGCGATTGTTTAACTACTCGATTACCTATTTAGCGCTTATTTTCTTTGCGGTTGGGTTAGATCCTTTAATTGGCTAAAAAACGCATCGCGTATGTCAGCGCAGAACTAAACAAAGAGGATCCTGACCCGGATTTTGATTGGCCGATTTTTAAGCAGGCTTGTGAAGATTTGCCGCTTGATTTGCGGTTAGTTAATTGGGATGACGCTTCTGTTGACTGGTCAGAATTTGACCTAGCGGTTGTGCGTTCACCCTGGAATTACAGTAATCAGCGTGAAAAGTTTGTTTCTTGGGCTTATCGAACTGAGAAGTTAACTAATCTCCAAAATCCAGCCAAAGTAATCGAAGCCAATACCGACAAGCGTTACTTACTTGAATTAGCAAAGGTTGTGCCCATAATCCCTACTTTCTTTATCAAACAGGGTCAAGATGCAACACTAAAAATAAATGAGTTGTTTAACCAAAACCAAGCTTTAGCGATTAAACCAAGTGTTGGCGCGGGTGCTTCTTTGGCTTCCCGGGTGACTAACCCTTTAGCAGCAAAAGCCGCCATTGACAGAATTTTGCAGGCAGGGTTTGTCGCAATGGTTCAGCCATACTTTGAAGAAGTTGATACCGCTGGGGAAGTAGCAGTAGTTCTTGTCGGTGGTGAGATTTCCCACGCGGTAAGAAAGGTTCCAGCTTTAACAGTTGGGGGACATGGAGACCCGCAAGAAATAGTCGAGGTGACTGAGCAAATGCGGGATTTTGTTCAAAAGGTTTCTAGTCAAGTGAGCAATTTCAATGAACTGCTTTATGCCAGAGTAGATGTTGTTCCAACGAAGTCGGGCTTGGTTTTGATGGAGTTGGAAATGACTGAACCTACGTTATTTTTTGAACAGCGTCCGCACGCAGCAAATCTCTTAGCCAAGAAGGTTCTTGGATTGCTCTCTGGTTGAGAGAAGCATTTTTACCAGAAAAACCCAAAGAAGTACGGCTAGCGCTACATGCACTGCTACTAGCGCCCAAGGAAGCCCGGTAAACCATTGGCTGTAACCCACTATCGCTTGGGCTGTAGCAATACCGATTACAAAGTTCAGATTTTTAGAAAGTGATGATTTTATCTTCATAACTTTTAGTAAGACAAATGATCCGATGAGCAAGCCGACAAATAACCAAACGGCATCTGCATGGAGCCAAGCCATGCTCCTCACATCAAGGTTAAATCTGGCGGCTTCTGTGTCTCCTGAATGTGGGCCGCTACCGGTGGTAATCGTGCCTAGAATAATTACGATCAAACCAACACCAAAGGCACTTTGAATCAGATAGTGTGCTGTGCCAGCTAAATCGGCAAACTTTTGAGTTTTCTTGGGGTTTTGAGCTTTCCAAATGAACCCTACCGCTAACGCAACTAAAACTATTGAGATAAGAAAATGTGCCATTACCGTAAATGGATTTAAGCTGGTAAGAACCGTGATGCCGCCTAGTACCGCCTGGAATATCGTTCCCAGCAAAGGTGCAGCTGAGAGAAATAAAAGTAATTTGTTTTTCTTAAATTTTTTAATTCCATAAATTAAAACCATGATCGCGATTGCTGCTAAAACAAACGTTAAAAGTCGGTTGCCAAATTCAATCCACTTATGAAATCCCTCCGCTTGGCTCGGAGTAGGGGTATAGGAGCCTGGAGCACATTGGGGCCAAGTAGGGCAGCCGAGTCCTGAGCCAGTGAGGCGAACTACTGCACCGGTAACGATGATCCCGGATTGGGCAAGCAAATTTGCATATAAAAGTCTTAAGCCAAATTTTGAGATCACAAAATAAAGCCTACTGGTCAGTATTTTTTTGGCATTGTTTCGCTGAGGCCAAAAGATGCGCCAGTGAGAGGAATTAGTTAACATTGGGGTTATGGAAATAATGACCGAAACCCGCGAAAGGGTTGCCCGGCAAATTCTGACCGATGGCCCAATCTCCGCCTCGGCTTTGGCGAACCGTTTTAAGGTGAGCGATGTAGCAATGCGCCGATTGCTTGATGCTTTAGAAGCAGCTGAATTAATTCGTGGTCATGAAGAAGCTCCTTTTGGCCCGGCAAAACCAAAAGGAAGAGGACGGCCTGCTCGAGTTTTTTCTATTACTGAAAAGGGTAGAAACTATTTTGAATCGGCTTACGACAAAATTGCCAATGATGCCGTTGATTACATCAATGAAATATCCGGAAAGCAAGGCATTAAGGAATTTGCCAAAAGACGCAGCATAAAATTAGCTCAAAAATTTTCAGTTTTTATCAAAGATAAAGATCCGCTTGAGAGAAAAGTATTGGCGCTAAAAGAGCAATTGACTCGTGAAGGATATCTTGCTTCTGTTCAAGAAGAGATGGGTCCAACGCAAACTCTCTTACTCTGTCAGCATCATTGCCCAATTGGGCATGTGGCAACCGAGCATCCTGAATTCTGTGAGGCAGAAACTAAAATGTTTTCTGACCTACTGGGTGTCAATGTGACTCGGTTAAGCACCATGGCAACCGGGGGCGAAGTCTGCACCTCGTTAGTAAGTAAACAAACCAGCAAAGCGCAAAAACTTGCGCAAAAAAAGTAAGGAACACCTATGACAGTAGCTCGCCCAGAACTAGAAGGTCTTGGCAATTACGAATATGGCTGGCACGATGTTGATCCAGCTGGTGAAAGCGCAAAGCGTGGACTAAATGAAGCAGTTGTTCGCGACATCAGCGCTAAAAAGAATGAACCAGCTTGGATGTTGGAAAGGCGACTAAAGGGTCTAGAGCTTTTTGGTAAAAAGCCATTGCCTAATTGGGGAGCGGACCTTACCGGAATTGATTTTGACAATATTAAGTACTTTGTGCGTTCGACTGAGAAACAAGCTACTTCTTGGGATGAGCTTCCGGATGAAATTAAAAATACTTATGATCGCTTGGGAATTCCTGAAGCTGAGAAGCAAAGATTAATTGCTGGTGTTGCTGCTCAGTATGAATCTGAAGTGGTGTACCACAAAATTAGAGAAGATCTTGAAGAACAAGGCGTGATCTTTTTAGATACCGACACCGGTTTGAGAGAGCATGAGGACATTTTCAAAGAGTACTTCGGCTCGGTAATTCCGGTCGGTGACAACAAATTTGCCGCCTTAAACACAGCGGTTTGGTCAGGTGGCTCATTCGTCTATGTGCCAAAGGGAGTCCATGTAGAGATTCCACTTCAGGCGTACTTTCGCATTAACACTGAAAACATGGGACAGTTCGAAAGAACCTTGATCATCGTTGATGAGGATGCCTATGTGCACTATGTAGAAGGTTGCACTGCGCCTATTTACTCGTCAGATTCGCTGCATAGTGCGGTTGTTGAAATTATTGTGAAGAAAGGTGGGCGTTGCCGCTACACCACAATTCAAAACTGGTCTAACAATGTTTACAACTTGGTTACTAAACGAGCGGTAGCTCACGAAGGTGCCACCATGGAATGGATCGATGGAAATATTGGTTCCAAAGTAACTATGAAGTACCCGGCAGTTTGGTTGACTGGCGAACACGCCAAAGGTGAAACCTTGTCGGTAGCTTTTGCTGGAGCAGGACAGCATCAAGATGCGGGAGCCAAAATGGTTCACGCCGCACCAAACACCTCTTCGGCGATCATTTCAAAGTCTGTTGCCCGGGCTGGTGGCCGCACCTCGTATCGCGGCTTAATTCAGGTTGACGAAGGTGCCTTCAATGCCAAAACCACAGTTAAGTGCGATGCCTTGTTAGTAGATGACAATTCTCGTTCAGACACCTATCCCTATATTGATTGTCGCGAAGATGATGTCTCGATGGGTCACGAAGCAACGGTATCTAAAGTCTCAGAGGATCAACTCTTTTACCTAATGCAAAGAGGAATGAATGAAGACGAGGCGATGGCAATGATTGTGCGTGGATTCGTAGAACCAATTGCCCGAGAGCTTCCTATGGAGTACGCAATAGAGCTAAATCGCTTAATCGAATTACAAATGGAAGGATCGGTTGGATGAGCGCCGGTTTAGTAGAAAGAGAAATCTTAGTAAAAAATCTCGACGCCAGACCTGATCGAATTCTTTCTCGCAATGCTAGTGACTTTTCTATCCCAACCGGTAGAGAAGAAGAATGGCGTTATGCACCATTAGCAAGATTCGGAGGTTTGACGACTGATGCTGCTCCTGATGCAAAAATTCAGTTCGTAGCGCGTCATGAATCAGCAGTTATCTCACGCGAATTAACTCGAGAAGATGAGACAACCTTTAAATCATTAGATCGAATTGGTGCCCGCGCAATCGAAAATTGGCAAACGGGAATTCTGATTGAAATTCCTGCAAATGCTGAAATTGCTAGCCCTATTTACCTGGACGTTACTACTGAAAAAGGTCTAGCTTTCGGTCATATCGTGATTAGAGCTCGCGAGAATTCAAAAGCGACTTTAGTAATTCAATACAAAGGCACAGGTCACGCTGCGGTCACTTTGGAGACACAAGCTGCCAGTGGAGCCCAGTTGGATTTGATTTCACTTTTTGATTCATCTCGCGATGCTGCTTTGGTAAGTGAGCACGAATTAAATATTGGAAAAGATGCTTTAGTTCGTTCCTTGGCAGTTCAACTAGGCGGGGATGTAATTCGCTACACCCCAAGAGCTAATTTCACTCAAGACCACGGGCAGGTAGAAATTTATGGTGGTTTTTTAGCAACTAATGGTCAATACATTGAAAATCGGGTGTTGGTTGATCATAACCAGTCAGACTGCGTTAGCAATGTTTTGTTTCGCGGCGGCGGTCATGGCGACAAATCACACACCGTTTGGGTGGGGGATGTTTTGATTCGCGAGCACGCCACCGGAACAGATACCTATGAAATGAATCGCAACCTTCTGCTAGATGATGGCGCGAGAGCAGATTCTGTTCCAAATCTAGAGATAGAAACTGGCGACATTTTGCGTGCAGGTCACGCTAGCGTTACTGGGCGACTAGATGACGACCAACTCTTCTATATTCAAAGTCGCGGAATCGATGCGGTTACCGCAAGAAGATTGGTTATCGAAGGGTTTTTTGCTGACATGTTTGGTGAATTTAAGAATCCTGAGGTTTCTGCATTGCTTGCCGAGCGCTTAGAGGAAACCATCTCTATGGCATTAAAGGAGCAAGCATGAGCTGGGCCGAGGTAACAAAGTTAGCTGATTTGCCGATAAATACTGCCAAAAAAGTAGAAGTTAATGGCGAAGAAGTCTGCTTAGTGCGCAATCAAAACGGAGTCTTTGCGGTGGCTGATGCCTGCACTCACGGGGCAGCTTCTTTAGCAGAAGGAACAGTAACCGATAAAGGAATAGAATGCTGGCTTCACGGCGCAGTATTCGATCTAGAAACAGGCGAGCCACAAAATCCGCCGGCTTCTACGGCAGTTGAAGTTTTTGAAGTAAAAGTAAATGGAGATGGTGACGATGCCGTTGTCTCGGTATCGGTCTGAAAGGTAAAAAATGAGTGAATTAGTAATAAAGGGCTTAAAAGTTTCTGTAGAAACCGATGAAGCGCGCAAAGAAATTTTGCGAGGAGTTGATTTAACTATCAACTCTGGCGAAGTGCACGCAATTATGGGGCCAAATGGTTCTGGCAAATCAACTTTGGCTTATGCGGTTGCGGGTCATCCGAAGTATCAAATCGATGAAGGCGAAATAACTCTAGATGGCGAAGACGTCTTAGAAATGAGTGTGGATGAAAGAGCTCGCGCCGGTTTGTTTCTTGCTATGCAGTATCCAGTTGAAATACCTGGCGTAACTGTAAGTAATTTCTTAAGAACCAGTATCACGGCAGTTCGTGGCGAGGCGCCAAAGCTACGTGACTGGATGAAAGAAATGAACAGCGCGATGAGTGAGATCGGAATGGATCCACAATTTTCAGAACGCAATGTCAATGAGGGATTCTCTGGTGGCGAAAAGAAACGTCATGAGATTCTGCAATTGGAACTGCTAAAACCAAAGATCGCGGTATTAGATGAAACAGATTCTGGATTAGATGTGGACGCTTTAAGAATTGTTTCTGAAGGAATCAACCGTACCGTGGAGCGAAATAACACTGGCGTACTGTTAATTACCCACTACACCAGAATTTTGCGTTACGTAAAGCCAGATAAGGTCAGCGTGTTTGTTGATGGCAAAGTCGTTGAAACCGGAGGCCAAGAGTTAGCAGAAGAATTAGAAGCAAATGGATATGTGAAATTCACTAAGGCAGCCGCCTCAGTATGAGTTTAGTTTCACAGAAAGTCGCGCTGGATGTGATGAGCATCCGGCGTGACTTTCCTATTTTGCAGGTAAAAGTGCGAAATGAAAAACCATTAATTTACTTAGATAGTGCTGCAACTAGTCAAAAACCCGAACAGGTAATAACTGCCGAAGCAAATTTTTATAGAGAATTGAACTCAGGGGTGCACCGTGGGGCGCACTACCTTTCAGAATTAGCAACTGATGCCTATGAGCATGCTCGGGCACGAGTAGCGGGTTTCGTGGGGGCGAAGCCTGAAGAATTAGTAATAACCAAAAACGCTACCGAGTCATTGAATTTATTGGCTTATGCCTTTAGCAATCAAAATAGTCCATTGCTTTTAAAAGCCGGTGATGAAATTTTGGTCACTGAAATGGAGCATCACGCTAATTTGGTGCCATGGCAACAAGTTGCCGAAAAGACTGGAGCCACTTTGCGGTGGATCCCGATAACAGAATCTGGTGAGCTCTCTTACGAAAGTGTCGAACAGCTAATAACCGAAAAAACAAAAGTAGTTTCAGTAACGCAAATGAGTAATGTGCTTGGAACAATCAATGATTTAGATTTCTTGGCAAAACGGGCGCGGGCAGTGGGTGCCAAATTCTTTGTAGATGCCTGCCAGTCAGTGCCGCACATGAAAATTGATTTTGCAAAAATGAACGCCGATGCCATTGCCTTTAGCGCGCATAAGATGCTCGGTCCACTTGGCATCGGGGTGTTGATAGCGCGTGAAGAATTACTGGATCAAATGCCGCCATTTTTAACCGGTGGCTCCATGATTGAAACTGTGGCAATTGATAGGTCCACATTTGCCAAAGCGCCAAAAAAGTTCGAAGCGGGCACACCTAACGCTGCTGGAATCGTGGCAACAGCTGCTGCTGTTAATTACCTCGAGAATATTGGTATGGAGCAAATTCGTGAACACGAAAAGGAATTAACCGATTACTTATTGAAAGGTTTGGCGCAAATTTCTTCAGTGAAGGTCTTCGCAGCAGAGGTCGCGCAACGAGGTAGTGCAGTGTCATTTGCTGTTGATCAAGTTCATCCACATGATGTGGGGCAAGTGCTAGATGATGACGGTATCGCAATAAGAGTTGGGCATCATTGCGCATGGCCATTAATGAAAAAACTCAATGTGCATGCAACTAGCCGTATCAGCACTTATCTTTATAACGATAAGCATGAGATAGATAAATTTCTAACTTCTCTAGAGCGAGTAAAAACTTTTTTTGGAGTTAAGTGATGCAATTAGAGAGTTTGTATCAAGAAGTGATCCTTGATCACTATCGAAATCCTCGAGGAAAGGGCCTGAGAGGAGAGTGGCAAGGTGAATCTCATCAAGTTAATCCCACTTGTGGAGATGAAATCACCTTACGGGTGAATTTGAATCGGGCTAAAGATCAGATTTTAGATATTTCTTATGAATCACAAGGCTGCTCGATAAGTCAGGCTTCCGCCAGCGTGATGTACGAGCAAGTAAATGAAAAGTCTTTAGCTGATTTTAAAAAAATCTTCGATGAGTTCTACGCCATGATGCAAAGTCAAGGTAAGTTCTCAGCGGATGAAGATTTAATTGGGGATGGAGTGGCTTTTATCGGAGTTGCTCAATACCCAGCAAGAGTAAAATGTGCCTTGTTAGCATGGATGGCAGCCAAGGACGCAATCGGAAAGGCAACACAATGAGTACAGTCGAAGCTAGTTCGAAACACGAAGATGTACTAGAAGCGCTTCATGATGTGGTTGACCCTGAATTAGGGATTAACGTTGTTGATTTAGGGCTTATCTATGGCGTCCAGATAGATGAAGAAGATGTAGCAACAATTGATATGACGTTAACATCCGCTGCTTGCCCGTTAACCGATGTTATTGAGGACCAAACGCGACAAGCGCTAGATGGCTTGGTTAAAGATTTCAAGATCAATTGGGTGTGGCTGCCACCTTGGGGTCCAGAGAAGATTACCGATGAAGGTCGTCAAATGCTAAGAGCCTTAGGATTTAATCTTTAAGGACACTGTTTGAGCCAAATGCAACCGTGGGAGATGTACCGCTCTCTCACTAGGGATCGGGCTGTACTTAACCAAAAATTAGGTAGAGTTACCGGGCGACGAATATTAAATTACGCTAAACCATTTTACAAATACATCTGGGTTCTACTGGTTTTAGTAACCTTTGACGCTTTTTTAATTGTCGCTCAACCTTTGCTCTTTAAAAGAATTGTCGACGAAGGAATACTAAAAGCAAATACCAATGTAGTAGTGGTTAGCGCTGGCTTGGTGGCGTTATTGGCAATTATTTCTGGTTTGGTGAGCATTGTGGAACGTTGGTATTCCGCGCAAATTGGTGAAGGTTTGATTTTGAATCTTCGCAGCGAAGTTTATGATCAAGTACAGCGTCAACCAATAATCTTTTTTACTCGCTCTCAAACAGGTAATCTGATTTCAAGATTGAACAGCGACGTAATCGGCGCCCAGCAAGCCTTTACCTCAACCTTAAGTGGTGTGGTTTCAAACCTTATAGCACTCATCGTGGTGGTCGGGACAATGTTGACGCTCTCCTGGCAAATAACTCTGGGCTCGTTGATTTTGGTCCCTTTGTTCTTATTGCCGGCACGATTTTTAGGCCGAAAATTGCAAGAGTTAACTCGAGATCAGATGAACTTGAATGCCGAAATGAATCAGCAAATGAGCGAACGATTTAATGTTTCTGGCGCACTTTTAATAAAACTTTTTGGAAATTACACCGCAGAAAGCAATAAATTTTCAAACAGTGCATCGTCTGTTAGAGATATTGGAGTAAAGCTAGCAATTGCTAATCGAATATTTATCGTGGCTTTAACGTTGGTTGCGGCCCTCGCCACTGCTTTGGTTTATGGCTTTGGTGGAGTTTTGACAATCGATGGTGCGATTACCTTGGGTACCTTGTTGGCACTTACTGCCTTGCTCGGGCGACTTTATGGGCCGCTTACTGCGCTTTCTAACATCAGAGTAGATGTGATGACTGCTTTAGTCTCTTTTGATCGAGTTTTTGAAATCTTAGATTTAGAAAATCCAATTAAGGATCCAGCCAAGCCAAAGCCACTTCCTCCAGGTGGGCTGTCGATTGAACTCAAAGATGTCAGTCTTACTTATGGGGCGTCAAGCTCATTTTTAGAAACTCTGGGAGTAAATAAGGATCAAGCTTCACTTGATAAAACTCAAGCATTGAAAAAGGTTAGTTTGCAAGTTCCTTCTGGTCAAACTGTCGCCTTGGTTGGCTCTAGCGGTGCTGGTAAATCGAGTTTGATCTCACTAATTTCCCGTCTCTATGACGCAACGGAGGGCCAGGTATTAGTTGGAGGAGTAGATGTGAAGGATTTAGAGACGGCTACATTGCGAGATGAGATTGGTGTGGTTTCTCAAGAACCACACCTTTTTCACGACTCGATAAAAAATAATCTATTACTTGCAAAGCCCACTGCGAGTGATGAAGAAATTTCTAAAGCCATAGAGTCTGCGCAATTGACTGAGTTTATTCAGCGCTTACCCCAAGGCTTAGAAACTATTGTGGGAGATAGAGGTTATCGATTAAGTGGTGGAGAAAAACAACGCTTAGCTGCGGCTCGGGTATTTCTAAAGGCACCACGAATTGTCATTTTAGATGAAGCAACTTCGCATCTTGACGCCGAGAATGAATCGCTTTTACAAGCGGCGCTTGCCACAGCTCTCGAGAACAGAACCGCGCTAGTGGTGGCGCATCGATTGTCGACAGTGATTAATGCAGACAAAATTGTAGTTCTGGATCAAGGGCGAATAATTCAACAGGGAACCCATGAAGATTTACTCAGACTTGGTGGAATTTATCGAGAGTTGTTTGAAACTCAGTTAATCTAACTTTGTCAGTTCAGCCAATTCTTTTCTAGTTAGGATTCCCCAACCGAGAAGAATCATAAAAGCAAAAACAAACCATTGCAACGAGTAAGCTAAGTGAGAACCAAAAGTGAGCTCTGGGGGATTAACTGGTTGCAATTCGCCCGAACCGTTTAATTGATTTAGATAAAAAGGAAAATCCTGAGCGCCTAATTCAAATTGAGTTCGATTTATAGCGTTTACTTGGCCTGTTGGTAAATCATCAGGACGGGCTACCTCTGGTTCTAAATTTTGCAAGTAGCCTTCAATAGTTATTAATCCACTAGCTGGCTTAGGAACATCTGGACTTTCAGTTGCTGCTGCCCGTGCCGGGGTGAAACCTCGATTTACTAATACCACCTGGCCATTAGCGGTGCTGAACTTAGCGACCACCCAGAAACCTAACTGTCCTTCAAGGTAACGTCTTCTAACGAGTTTTTGACTTTCAGCCTTGAAACTTCCCTCGACAGTAATTTTTTGCCAGGAAGAATAATCATTTTTTGAAAAATCCAATTCTTGATTTGCACTATTTAGTGCCGTGGCAACGGACTGATTAAAATTTACTCTCGCTTCATGTCTTTCATATTGCCAAATACCTAATCTAATACAAACAGCAATGGCAATAACAATTAAACCTGTAAAAATAAGCCAATTTTTGCTAGTTAAAAGCCTAAAGATTTGACTTCTTGATGGATTTAACATTTGAATTAAAGTTTACGCGAGGAGTAATTAGCGGTGAGTAGGTTCTCTCGCGCCCAGCATTGGCCACTACCACTGCAATATAGGGTAGGAAAATCGCCCCTAAAATGAAGGCAATTCGTAAATTGCCTTGAGTAAGTACCGCGGCGACGAAGCAGATGGTTCTCAGGCTCATTGAAAATAAGTAACGACGCGCCCGCCCTTTTTGTTCTTGCAAGAAACTGGTCTGGGCATTAGTTATTCGATAAACCGTCTCTTCGCTCAACTTTTCCCTCCGTAGCAAAGCCTAAGGCTGATTAGCAGATTAAGCCACACGAAACCAGCTCACGGCCAGGAGGTAAGTTCAGGGGCGTGAATTTGGAAAAAGTGGCCCTAGTGCTTGGCGCAAACCGAGGCATTGGGTTAGCCATCGCTAATGAATTTTTAGCTGATGGCTGGAAAACAATTGGGACCTATCGGTCAGGCCCAGCAGAGGCAAATTTTGATCAATTACCTTGTGACTTGGCAGACGTTTCAAGTGTCGAAACATTGGTAAACCAAGTTGAAGCTAAATACTCTCGAATTGATGCCTTAGTAATTAATGCTGGTTGGAATAAAGATTCTTTGCTCATGCGATTGACTGATGAGGATCTGTTGCAAATTGTTCAAACTAATTTAATCGGGAGCATTCAAGCTGCCAGGCGAGTAAGTCGCTTGATGATGAAGCAACGCTCGGGAAGCATAATTTTCATCGGTTCAGTCGTTGGATTTTTAGGATCCGCTGGTCAAACCGCTTATGCCAGTACCAAAGCCGCCTTGGTTGGTGCGGCAAGATCTATGGCTAGAGAATTAGGGCCACGAAATGTACGAGTTAACGTTGTTGCCCCAGGTTACGTGAACACTGACATGACAAAAGATCTTCCCGAAGATCACAAATTGGCGATAGCCAGCGCAACCCCGCTAGGAAGAACCGCTGAACCAGTCGAAATTGCCAAGAGCGTAGTTTTTCTCTCATCAGATGACGCCTCGTTTATCACTGGTGCGGTAGTTCCAATTGATGGCGGCTTAGGTATGGGACACTAGGGGACTTATGGGAATCATGGATGGCAAGAAAGTCCTCGTGACCGGGGTCTTAACAAATCATTCAATCGCCTTTTCGGTGGCAGACTTAATTCAACAAAACGGTGGTGAGGTGATCCTTTCATCATTTGGAAGAGCTATGTCGCTGACTGAAAGAGCGAGTAAAAAACTAAAAACTACTCCACCGATAGTTGAATTAGATGTCACCAATCAAGGGCAACTTGCCGGGCTAGAAAAAGAAATTAAAAAACACTTCAGTCAGTTAGACGGCATAGTCCATGCAATCGGATTTGCACCTCAAAGTGCCTTGGGGGGTAATTTTTTAAATACCGAATGGGATGATGTTGCAGTTGCTTTGCATACCAGCGCGTATTCTTTTAAATCTTTAACCATGGCTTGCCTTAACTTGATGCCAAAAGGTTCTAGCGTGGTGGGATTGGACTTTGATGCCCAAGTTGCCTGGCCTCAATATGACTGGATGGGTGTGGCGAAAGCGGCCTTAGAGTCAACCTCAAGATATTTAGCCCGAGATTTAGGGCCAAAAGGTATTCGGGTAAATCTTGTAGCTGCAGGTCCACTTAACACCGTTGCTGCAAAACACATTCCTGGATTTGAAAAGTTTGAAGCCGCCTGGTCGGATCGTTCACCATTAACTTGGACGATCTCTGACCCGGTTCCTTCAGCGAAGGCTGTGGTCGCTTTATTAAGTGACTGGTTCCCAGCGACTACTGCCGAAATAATCCATGTAGATGGCGGATACCACGCTATGGGCTACTGAGCCCTAAAACTCCCAAAACCCCGAGCAAACTCTCATCATGAACTAGTAGGTTGGCTTTTTCCTCAAGGGCATTTTTGCCATTAAAGGCAATTCCAATTGCCGCCTGTTCAATCATGGGAATATCGTTTGCCCCATCTCCGATTGCAATCGTGCGAATTAGGGGGATTGAAAACTTTTTTGCCATCTGAATCAACGTCTCTTTTTTTCCGTTAGCGTCGAGAATTTCCCCAAGCAACTTACCGGTTAATTTGCCATTAACCACTTCAAGCTTATTTGCTCTGAAATCATCAATTTTTAATTTTTCTATGATTTCTTTGATTACAACATCGAACCCTCCGCTTACCACGCAGGTCTTGAATCCCAACTCTTTGAATTTACCTATTAACTCTTCGGCCCCAGGTGTGAGCTCAATGGCATTTTTAATCTCTACAAGTATTTTTTCATCAGCGCCTCGCAATAGTCCTACTCTGCGGCGCAAACTTTCGGCAAAATCGATACTTCCGCTCATGGCTAAGTTAGTAATGGCTCTAACTTCGTCACCTACACCTACGGCGGCAGCTAAATCATCAATAACTTCGTTGCAAATCAGCGTTGAGTCCATGTCCATCATCACCAGGTAACTTTGACTAGGTAGTAGCTGAATTGTCGCTTTAGAACTCATTTTTATAAGCATAATTGGATAGCTGTGATAAAAATGCTCTTGATCTTGTGATTAAATCCTCAACTTTTTCTTTGAAAATTTGGTCCTTTTTCGAAGAGGCACTGGGCACTGCGGCGGCCTTTGCTAATAAGCCAATTGCCAGGGTGCGAAAAAGTCGGCCAAGCAATTGGGTTACTCGAGGAGGTTGGTCTTCAGGGAATTCCAAGTAGCCGATTTGGTGATCGAGGTTAATTAGCATTTCTCGAGCGTTATCACTCTTTGCCACTAGATCAAAAGCCTCTATATGACTTCCAATTTCCAAAACAAATTTTGTAAATTCAGCTTCAGTCTCTCTCCAATAGGGAATGGGTGATCTAGAAACTAGATTTATCGGGAATAAATTCCATTCTGCTCCATTTGGCACTAAGGCAAAACTCTTTTTGCCTAGCAAGGTAACAGCTTCACCGCTAGCTAAGGCTAAGTCTAAAAACTCACCGCTATCAATTAATCCATCTAAGGCTCCGCTTACTGGTAAATGTACCCGAGCGGTGATAACTTCGTGATCTTTTAAAAACTTAAGAAAATCAAAGAGTTTAACTTGGCGATTTTCATACCAAACCATTTCGAAAACACCTTTTAGAGAATCAAAGCAACGCTCTAGTGACTCTTGGGAGTTTAAAAATGCATTTAGCCATATCCCAACGAAACAGCTTGAAAAAAACTCCTCGGGAACTTGGGGTTTGCTGATCACAATGCCTATTCTTTAATAGGATAGAACCAGAATGACAACTGGATCGGTATTAAAATTTAACTGCGTCTCGCTAGTACGAGAGCAAAATCAAATACTTAGCGATGTTACTTTTGAGATGAATTTCAACGATCATCTGGTAATTTTTGGCCCCAATGGTGCAGGCAAATCATCTTTAGTTGAAATCGCGGCCGGATTTCAGTTTCCTACTCGCGGTGAGGTAGAAATACTTGATCAAACAATGGGAAGGGTTGACCTATCCCAGTTACGTCTAAGCATTGGCTATGCCGGCCCACGACTCTCAATGATGATGGAACCGGCTGAAAAAGTGATAGATGCGGTCTTAAGTGCGGCTTGGGGGGTTGTCGGACGATGGCAAGAAACCTATTCGGAATATGACATGCTTCGGGCAAATCAAGTTATTGATTTAATGGGCATGAGTGAATTTAAAGATCGCGCTTATGGTTTTTTGTCTGCCGGTGAAAAAAAGAAGGTAGAAATAGCAAGAGCATTGATGAATGATCCGGAACTATTAATATTGGACGAACCAGCAGCCTCCTTAGACCTTCCGGCTCGTGAAGATTTAATTTTACAGTTAAACAAGCTAATAAATTCAGGGCTTAGCCCATCAATTCTTATGGTTACTCACCACTTAGAAGAAGTTCCAAGTGGTTTTAATAAAGCCTTGTTGCTGAATAAGGGTAAAGTCTTTACTCAAGGAGCAGTAGACGAGACGCTTTCTGCTGAAAACCTATCTTCGCTTTATCAAATGCAAATTAAAGTCTGGCAAGCCGATGGCCGAAGGTTTGCGTATCGTGCCAGTGAATAAAAAACCTCTCAGAATTATTTTGCCTGATCAATTAGGCCCAAACTTTATAGATGATGAAAAACAAAAGACGTTATTAATTGTTCCAATGAAAGATACTTTTGCCAGAAAGCTTCATATCCAAAAAGCAGTTTGGTGGATGAGCGCCATTTTGCATCGAGTCGCAGAGGCTAAAGAGCCTATTGAAATAATTTTTTGTGAGGATTTAGCTAGTTTTGTTGAAGGTTTTAGCGAAGAGGCTGAGGTAATCGGGCCTACCAGCTTTGAGATGAGAAAAGCGTTTATGGATCGGAAAAACATAATCAGATTGCCTAGCAGGGGATTTGTTACGAGTGAAAATGATTTTGCAAATTGGATCAGTTCACGT
The DNA here is from genome assembly GCA_023254955.1 of Candidatus Nanopelagicales bacterium. The sequence goes on from JALRKC010000010.1 coordinate 15,542, forward strand.
GCAGGTAAAAAACTTAAATTAGAAGATTTTTACAGATTTGCGCGCGTAAAGCACAATATTTTGCTCGATAGCGATGGGTCGCCGGTAGGTGGAGCTTGGAACTTTGACAATGAGAATCGACTTCCTCCGCCAAAGTCAGATCAGTTACCAGTTAAGCCTTTTGGAGGTTTCACTTGGACTGAGATCGATGAGCAAGCTCTTAGCAAAATAAGGGAATTTCAGAGTAAGGGTTTCTCATTTATCGGCTCATTCAAAAAAGAAAA
>JALRKC010000110.1 GCA_023254955.1 Candidatus Nanopelagicales bacterium
CAAGAATTAAGGCAAAAAGGCGTTGCTGATGACGTCGCTCAAGAAGCAATCAGCGAAATAAGCGAAGAAGAGGAATATGAATCAGCAAAAAAGCTCGGGCTTAAAAAATATCGATCTTTAAGTAGAGAAGATCGTGAAACACAGATCAGGCGTTTAGTCGGGTTTTTGGCGAGAAAAGGCTATTCGTCGGGGCTTTGTTATCGGGTAGCGAAAGAAATCGTATCCGACATGCCAGATGCAGTTATTTTTGAAAATTGAGTTAAGCGCTTCTCACACTGCTCTTCTGAAGCGCGATCGTTGCTAGCCTCAGATTTATCCAGCGTTGGAGCTAGGCCGTAATCTAGGAACTTGATGAATAAAGGTACCTATCGCGTAACGACATTTGGCTGTCAGATGAATGCCCATGATTCTGAGCGGCTAGCTGGCTTATTAGAAGATGCTGGCTTTGTTGAGTCGCAAGATGAAAATGCAGATGTAATAGTTCTAAATACCTGTGCGGTTAGAGAAAACGCAGATAACAAGCTCTATGGCACCTTAGGCATGCTGGTGCAAGAGAAGCTCAAAAACCCAAATTTACAAATTGCGGTTGGTGGATGTTTAGCACAAAAAGATCGTGGTGAGATTTTAAAGAAAGCACCTTGGGTAGATGTGGTTTTTGGAACTCACAATGTAAATGCTTTGCCAGTGCTATTAGATCGAGCACGAAGTCAGCAAGAAGCACAAGTTGAAATTCTAGAAAGTTTAGAAGTGTTCCCCTCTAATTTGCCAAGTAAAAGAGAATCTTCTTATTCGGCATGGGTTTCTATTAGCGTTGGCTGCAACAACTCTTGCACATTTTGTATTGTGCCGTCTTTGCGTGGTAAAGAAAAAGATCGGAAAGCCGGAGAGATTTTGGATGAGATCAAAGCACTAGTTGACGATGGGGTTGTTGAAGTAACGCTTTTGGGTCAAAATGTGAATTCTTACGGCGTTGAGTTTGGTGAAAGAGAAGCTTTTGCTAACTTGCTTCGCGCTTGCGGTGAAATAGATGGTTTAGAGCGAGTTCGCTTTACTTCGCCTCATCCTAGGGATTTCACTGAAGAAGTAATTTTGGCAATGAAAGAAACCCCAAATGTGATGCCGCAATTACATATGCCATTGCAGTCAGGCTCAGATCGCATCCTGAAAGCGATGCGCCGTTCTTATCGCAAATCACGTTATTTAGAAATTATTGATCAAGTGAGAAGTCACTTACCTGAAGCAGCTATTACAACTGACATCATTGTTGGATTCCCGGGCGAAACAGAAGAAGACTTGCTAGAAACTATCGATGTAGTTGAAAAAGCTCGCTTTACTGCGGCATATACATTTCAATACTCAAAGCGCCCTGGAACTCCCGCTGCAGAATTACCAGATCAAATACCGCAGGAATTAATTC
>JALRKC010000111.1 GCA_023254955.1 Candidatus Nanopelagicales bacterium
TACAGCATTTACTAGTAATTGACCTTGCCTAAAGTAGATAGCTCCTTTATCTAAACTAACTGAATTTGATAGAAACTGATAATTCAAATGTGAAAAATTTAATTTGTCTTTATCAAAATTAAGCTTCTCAGAAAAAAATTCCTGACCACCAATCTTCAAAGAAATTTCATTTAACTGAGGGCTAGAAAAAATAATTGACCTTAAAATCTCAATCGAGAATGTTATTTCTTCAGCCTTAAATATTCTTTCATTTGAGTTATTCAAAACACTTATTTCAGTGAAACTTAGTTTTGGAGTTAGTGCTGATCCCGTTCTTTTAATTTTTTCATAATTAATATCAAAACTAGCTAGCAAATAGTCATCGATATACTTAAGGCTTGTTTCAGGAAATCTGTTTATTGATAGAAATATCAATAAGACAAAAATTAATGCAAATCCTGTTGCTATGATTAATGCAGTTAGTCCAATTCTCTTAATTGTTCTAAGCATAAAAAAACTTCTGTCTAAACCTTCTCATTCCAAAATAGACCGGGAACCACAGGATCATGCTTGTAATCCAATAAATAAAAATATCTAAATAGGAGTAATGCAATGGGTGATGGAAAAGGTAAAACAGCGCTGAGATAAATGCCGCAGATGTTCCGAAAAATATTGATAATTGTAAATATGAAAAAAGGCGAAAGGTATAAGCATAAGCATGGATAATTAGTGAGAATAGACAGTAAAGTGAAATATGAAATCCTATGGCTGAATTCGAAAGAAAATCTACCAAGAATCCGATCAAAATCGATTGATTAACCCTTATTTTCTCTGGTACAGCAAAGACCCAGTAACTAAATATCAAATATGAGAAGTTAGTATCAAAAAAAACACTGCCAAGCTTAAATGATAATAATGAATCCAGAATAATTGCAAAAATGATGCTTGAGTAAACTATTATTATTTCCTTGGTACTCATGTTGGTTTAAATAAAAATACTTTTTCATCTGTTAATGGGTTTGCAAAGATTTCAATAGAAATTAAATACTCATTGTCTTCAGCCTGAATAAAACTTATGGCTTTACCAACAGGCATATCTTTATTAAAAATTCCTCCAAATCCAGACGTATGAAATTCTTGCCCAATAATTAATTCCTTATCTAGATCCTTAGAAGATTTACAAATAAGCAACCTCTCAAAACCACTACCTTCAGCGTTACAGTAAACCTCAACATCTTTATTGTAAATTGGGATTTTG
>JALRKC010000112.1 GCA_023254955.1 Candidatus Nanopelagicales bacterium
GCTAATTGGTTTTTTGTGGTGGAACACTTCGCCAGCAAGAATTTTTATGGGTGATACTGGATCACTTGCGCTAGGTGGGGCAATTGCGGCTTTGGCAATCTTTACTAAGACTCAACTACTGATGGCTTTAATGGGTGGATTGTTTTTAATAGTTACCTTATCGGTGGTTTTACAAGTAGGGGCTTTTAAATTAACTGGCAAAAGAGTTTTCAGAATGGCGCCGCTTCATCATCATTTTGAAATGAAAGGTTGGCCTGAAATTCAAATCGTAGTTCGTTTTTGGGTTATTCAAGGAATTATGTTGGCCGGCGGTTTAGCAATCTTTTATGCAGAGTGGGTCAGGTTCATCTAAATGGTGGAGCGAGCGTTAAAAGTTTCCCAAAAGCGTGTTGCTGTTGCTGGATTAGGCATTGCTGGTTTTGCAGCGGCAGATGCACTGCTGGAACTAGGTGCGCAAGTTTCTGTTTTTGATGCATCGGAGGCAGATAAGCAAAAAGAGCGTGGGCAAGTGTTAGAAATTTTAGGCGCCAAAGTTTATTTAGGTTTTCGCGGGGAGTTACCTCACGATTTTGATTTGTTAGTAGTCTCGCCGGGCCTTCCACCTAATCACCCTTGGATTTTAGATTTTCTAAAAAGAGAACTGCCGGTTTGGGGCGAATTGGAATTAGCGTGGCACCTAAGGCCTTTAGAAAATCCAGCTCCTTGGCTCTGTATTACTGGGACAAATGGCAAAACTACGGCAACCATGATGCTAGATAGCATGCTTAAATCAAGCGGTCTTAAGTCTGAAGCAGTGGGAAACATTGGCGAATCAATTGTCAGCGCAGTTATGAATCCGGATCCTGCCCAAGTATTGGCTGTTGAAGTCGGTGCACCGCAATTGCCTTTTGTTTACTCAATGTCGCCTGAGTCCAGCGTGGTATTAAATCTAGCCCAAGATCATGTTGATTTTTTTGGAAGTTTTCAAAATTATCATGATGCAAAAGCAAGAATTTATCATCAGACTAAAAATTCGTGTATTTACAACGTAGATGATCCGGTAACTGAAAAAATGGTTGAAAACGCAGATGTGGTTGAGGGCGCTCGCGCTATTGGATTCACTTTAGGAGTTCCTAGTATTTCAATGTTAGGTGTAATTGATGATTGTTTGGTAGACCGTGCCTTTATTGAAAATCGCAAAGATAGTGCACAAGAGTTGGCTACTTT
>JALRKC010000113.1 GCA_023254955.1 Candidatus Nanopelagicales bacterium
CGGCGGTCCAGCGCAGCGCCATCTGCGCATCGCGCCAGCGCTTCACATTTCGACAGACCTGACGGATCACCGCATTCATCGACTCGATGATGTTCGTCGAAGCCAATGATCGGCGCAATTCCAAAGGGACGCCAAGACGGATCACGGTCAGGATCTCGTCTAACCCTTCCAGGATCGTTCGGCTGATGCCGGGTGCTTCCAGCTCCAGACGTCGCGCCAGATTGCGTAGAAGACGTTCCGCTTTTTCCGCGTCATCGAGTTTCCAGGCCTGCTTCAGTGCGTGGCGGACAGCAGCGTGATGCTTCGGGTCGATCCGCTCCGCGATATTGCGCGCCTTGTGGACCTGGCAGCGCTGGATCGGAATGTCCGCGCCGAATGTCCTGCGGATTGCCTTACTCAACGCCTTGGCTCCATCGACGATGAACAGCCGGCAGACCTCGGGATCCAGCCCGCGCTCAATCAGATTGTCCAGAAGCGCTTGCACGGTGGCAGCGTTTTCTGTGGCACCTTCAACCACGCCGAGCGGATGCTTATGCCCTTCAATATCAATGCCAACAGCGCCGATCATCAACAGCTTGTCGGTCATGTGCAGGCCATCGATCTGGATCACCAGAAGATCGAGATGTGACAGGTCCGAGGCCATCCACTCGCCCATACGAGCTTCAGTCAGCGCCTTGAAACGTCGCGAGACTGCCGACTTTGACAGGCCTGAACCGTCTCCCCTGGGAACACCCGCTTCAGGCAAACGAACGGCACGCCCAAACTTGCGTGTCGCCACATTTATCAGCATCAGGTTCATTGCCCATTCGTCCAACCAGCCGGCCGCGGCGGCCTCCTGCCAACTGGGCAGCGGCAGCTCCTTCCCGGTGGCCTTTGATCGCACGCGCGGGCGCTCCACCTCCACCTTGCCGCCTTGGAAACCCAGGCGGCCTCGCGTCGTGCCCCAGCGGTGACCAGGTTTATCGGCATTGCGCGCGTGTGCCTCACCGGCCAATTCCGATGCGTCACTTTCGAGCATCTCGCTGAGCGCCGAAACTCCGGCCAGCAGGCAGAACTGGTCAAAGCTCTGCCCGACTGCCTCCCAAGCACCGGCAACGGCGCCACGCAGATCATTCTCACTGGCCAGCGCCGCCTGCGATGTCATAGTCTTCTTCATGGTGTTGCTTTCCTTTCGGTTTCATCACCCCGAGCCTAC
>JALRKC010000114.1 GCA_023254955.1 Candidatus Nanopelagicales bacterium
AGTTTTAGGTTTCACCCTAAGTGGCATTGATTGGAGAGCGCACTTGGGAGGTTTGATCACAGGAGTAATTGTGACCAGACTGCTTTTAACGCCATTTGGTAGAAAGAATAAATCCAATCATTAAAAATCCAAATCCAATGGCAATATTCCATAACGCATTTAAACTATTCATAATTGGAACAGAGCTTCCAGCAATATAAAAAGTTACGATGTAAATCAAACCTAAGATAAAAAAAGTAACCATGGCTGGAGCAATCCACCTTGGCCCATCCAAATTGACTGGTTCGAGGTTTGTAGAAGTCTCAGAGACTTTTGTATCTTTTGGCTTTCGTCGCTTTGAGATTGGCATCTATCCCCCTTTGCTCTACCACCAGTCGCGGGTAGAGGTTGTACAGTTTACGGTTGATACATGGAGCTCAATAAATCTCACCTTGCTGCCGGGCTAACTTTTGCGCTGGCGGGGTTTTTATTGATATCCAGTGCTCGTATTGCTAATGGCGACGATATCAGAAGTGATAGACCGTCTCGACTTCGTGATTTAGTAGCAGAAGTAGCCAGAGATGTTGAGCAGAATCAACAAAGTCTTGCCACCACTCAAAGTCAGATCGAAGAAATCTCTAATAGCGCCGAGGGATTATTAGCTCAACGTATCGGAAGAGAAATTCAAGAATTAGCCCCTGTTGCCGGCTTAACTCCATTGAGTGGTTCTGGACTTTTGGTTACTTTGAGTGATGCGCCAGCACCTGATCCAAATTCACCTTTGGGATTAACCGTGAATGTTAATGACTTAATCATTCACCAAGAAGATGTGCAAGCAGTGGTCAATGCGTTATGGGCGGGCGGTGCTGAAGGTATCAGCATTATGGGTCAGCGAATCATTTCAACATCTGCAGTTAGGTGTGTTGGTAATACTTTGTTATTACATGGAAAGGTTTATTCACCACCATTTAAAATTGAAGCAATCGGCGATCCAATTGAAATGAGAAATAGTTTAGAAAATGATATTAATGTTTCTGTTTTGCAAGATTATGTAGATGTGTTTGGTTTAGTTTAT
>JALRKC010000115.1 GCA_023254955.1 Candidatus Nanopelagicales bacterium
AAAAGTGGTAAAGTACGTTGTCTATGACAAAGATGGGAAAGTGGTTATAATAACGACCAACAAACGAATAGCGGAGTATTACAATGGCAAGGACATTCGTTGATGACTGGAAGATCATACCAAGATTGATGATGCTTGCAGTAACAATTCTTACTTACCAATCTGTTCACTGGTACATGGATTTGACTGACCCTTCTGTACAACAGTCTGGTTTAGTTTCTGTTTGCATGGGTGCTTTGACTGGATGCTTTGGCATATGGATGGGCAAGGAGGTTAAACAATGATTGGTCAGATTATAGGTTCTTTGGGTGGCTTGGCTAAATCCTACATAGATTCCAAAACTCAAATCAAAATCACAGAAGCTGAAATCAAAAAGAAACAGCTCACTGGTGAGATTGACTGGGAACAATCAGCAATCGAGGCCAGTAAAGAAAGCTGGAAAGATGAGCTGTGGACGATTGTCTTTGTGGCTATACTACTTGCCAACTTCATACCTTCTATGCAGGATGTAATGGCGGTAGGGTTTGCTAACTTGGAGACAACACCATTATGGGTTCAATGGGGAATGTACGCTTCAATAGCGGCCTCGTTTGGAATCCGCACGATGCGGGGGTTAAAGAAATGAGCCAGTTTAAATTAAGCAAAACAAGTCTTGGTAGGCTTGAAGGTGTAAATGAAGAATTAGTTGCTGTAGTAAAGCGAGCAATTGCAATTACACCAATTGATTTTGGAATTCCTTGGATGGGTGGCTTGCGCACAATCGAAGAGCAACGTGAGTTAGTTAACAAAAAAGTTTCTTTTACAATGAAGTCGAAACACATTGAGGGAAATGCATTTGATGTTGTTGCTTACGTTGGGCCAAGACCGTCTTGGGAACTAGCCATTTATGATGATTTAGCAGACACAATTATCAAAGCTGCAAAAGAGATCGGCATGTCACAACTTAAATGGGGTGGTGCTTGGCACATTGATAACATTCTTGATTGGGACGGAACTGCACTTGAAGCATATGATAATATGGTTCGTGTTCGAACAGACCAAGG
>JALRKC010000116.1 GCA_023254955.1 Candidatus Nanopelagicales bacterium
CACACGAAAAAAGGTAATAGCAGTCGCATAGATCGAAGGTACAGTAAAAGCCCCTCTGTTTCAAACACGAATAAACGAACCGCGTGTTTTTACCGTTCTTGCAACCCAATAGATAAGCCATCCTAATGGACCTGCCATAAAAGTGAAAAGCAGAAATACGGGTATGACCAGGCGTGAGAATCCTTGTTTAGAGGCATCCTTGGCAATGAGAACACCGGTTAATAGGTCGAAGGCTAAGTAATGTATCCAGCCGGTGACCACCGCAAGAGGATCTGAGAAAAGTCCTTGAAGTCCTTCTAAGGTTGAGAACTCACTAAAACTCTCAAGCCGGAAGGTGCTCACCAATAGATAGGCGTAGCTCAAGGCAAAGAAGGTAATCAGGATATTCACTAAGATTTTTCTAATGTTTTCAGAGTGAGGAGCAATAGCTAGTATCAACCATGCAAAAAATGCGATAGCATTGAAAAACGAATAGGCTGATTCAGGTGATGCAAAGGGATTCATATTAATGGATTTTTCGTTGACGTATTTTATGGCCTTCTTCTTCAAGAAAATCGAGGATGTGTCGCACTTGAAGGTCGATATTTTTGACGCGATTTATGCGATGAATGAGGGTTCTCTTTCTCGGATTTCTGAGCTGTTCAAAGATAGATCTGGCCTCTGGGTCTTGATCGAACAGTTCATGCATGACCTCAGGGATGTCGACTCCTAAGGGATCGGGATCTAGGGTTAGTATGTAGGAGATGAGGTCGCCTTCTACTTTTTCAAGCTGTTCGATATACCGTTTAGCGAGAAGAATGAAATAGGCACCATCTCCTAATGGGTTTAATCCACAACGAATACTGAGTCGATCGTCAAGCTCGCAAATAATTCTCGTTTTCGGGCCGTCTGGCAGCGCTTTGATCACCTCCGCGCTTAGGGGAATATGATAGAATCCACCTCGATTGAAGGGGAGATTTGTCAGGTTTTGATGGCCTTTTTGGATGAGCATTTAATACGGTTATTATTCTAAAAGTAGGGAAAAGTGTCAT
>JALRKC010000117.1 GCA_023254955.1 Candidatus Nanopelagicales bacterium
CTTCTTCATCAGATCGGCGCCTTTTTTGTTGCTGAAGCTCAGAATGTTCAGTGCTTCATCAACTTGCTTGCCACGGATGGTATCCGCAACCAGGCGAGCTTTCTGTGCAGACAAGCGAGCACCACGCAATACAGCGGCTACTTCAGACATGATTCACCTCTTAATTAACGTTTGGCTTTCTTATCCGCAACGTGACCCTTGTAAGTACGGGTCAGCGCGAATTCGCCGAGTTTATGACCAACCATGTCTTCAGAAATGGTAATTGGTATAAATTTTTTTCCGTTATAAATTAAAAAACTTACGCCTACGAAATCAGGTATAATTGTTGATTTTCTAGACCAAGTTTTAATTGGTATTTTTTTTGAATCTTGTTTGTATTTATCAACTTTTTTCATCAAACTATCTTCAACAAATGGTCCCTTCCAAACAGATCTAGCCATTATCTAATCCTTTCTTTTCTTTCTTCTTCTTACAATAAACTTGTCTGTTCGTTTATTATCTCTTGTTTTTAAACCTTTAGCAGATTGACCTGTTCTAGATACTGGATGTCTTCCTCCAGAAGTTTTACCTTCACCACCACCATGAGGGTGATCTACAGGGTTTTTAACAACTCCTCTAGTGTGTGGTCTTCTTCCAAGCCATCTTGATCTACCAGCTTTACCAATTTTAATGTTTTTTTGATCGGGATTACTTAAAACACCAATTGTTGCTAATGTTTCTGACCTCTCCTGAAGCCATTTTAATTAAACTGTAATTTCCATCTAAACCACTAATTGTTACAGATGTGCCTGCTGATCTAGCAATTTTGCCACCTGCACCTGGCTGAATTTCAACATTGTGTATGTTAATGCCTACTGGAATGTCTTGTAGAGGCATACAGTTACCAACTTTGATTTCTTTTTTATTTCCATTTTCTATTTTGTCGCCAATACTAATTTTTTGAGGAGCTAAATAGTATGCATGAGTGTTATCCTCAAATTTGACCAACATAATGTAACAAGATCTGTTCGG
>JALRKC010000118.1 GCA_023254955.1 Candidatus Nanopelagicales bacterium
CGTCTACCTGATGGCTCGCGCGACCTTCCTTGAGCAGTCAGCCGTTAGCTTTGAAGCCTCTCGCAATCTTGGTTACTCACCCTTCAGGGCCTTTCTAAAAGTCGCCATTCCTATGGCAAGACCCGCCATCATTGCCGGTGTCAGCCTAGCCCTAATGGAGACATTGGCCGATTACGGTACGGTGCAATACTTTGGCATTCCGACCTTCTCAACAGGTATCTTTAGAACCTTCTATGGCTTTGGTGATGCCAATGGTGCGGCACAGTTAGCCAGTCTGTTGCTAGTGTTCGTGGCGACATTGATCTTTGTCGAGCGCTATTCACGACGCAAACTGAGCTACAACGTCCGAGCAGGATCTCGAGCGATGGCTAGCCGAATTCAGCTTAACGGTGGACGCGCTTGGTTGGCGGCTCTGGCTTGTTTCATTCCGTTTTTCTTTGGCTTCTTGTTGCCGGCCGGTCAACTGCTCTCTTGGTCGGTGTTTGATGCGCAAATGCCCTGGAGTGACTTCCTCAGCCTCTCTTGGAACTCTTTCTATTTGGCAGGTCTTGCAGCGCTAATCGCCCTTGTTCTGGCCACGCTGCTGGCGTACACCCAACGCTTTAACAGTGGCTCATTGGTGAAACAGGCCACACAGTTCGCCGCACTGGGCTACGCACTGCCGGGTACCATTATTGCCATTGGGGTCTTAGCACCTTTAGTGTTTGTGGATCAGAGTCTGCTTGCTCTCTCCGAACGCTTCGGCTTAGGTATGAGCGGGTTGATCTTCAGTGGCACTCTGTTTGCCCTGTTGATCGCCTACACCGTGCGCTTTTTAGCCGTCGCGCTTGGCAGTGTGCAGTCTGGCTTGGGGCAAATTAGCCCTAGCCTGGATGAAGCGGCCAAAGGGATGGGACGATCCCCCTTTCAAGTGTTGCGACAAATCCATGCGCCCTTAATGAAGAGCAGTCTTCTAACTGCACTACTGGTGGTCTTTGTTGACGTCCTCAAAGAGCTGCCGGCT
>JALRKC010000119.1 GCA_023254955.1 Candidatus Nanopelagicales bacterium
CAACAATAGCTAAAGTATTAAAACCAAATGAACTCTCTATGTGAGTATTTTTATATAATTGTCTCTTTATAGTTTCTGGTTCTACACCATTTCTTAAATATATTGCTACCCTAATACCTTCTCTATTAGACTCGTCTCTAATATCTTTTATTCCTTCAATCTTTTTTTCTCTTACTAATTGAGCAATCCTTTCGTTTAAAACAGATTTGTTTACTTGATACGGTATAGAAGTTATTACAAGTCTTTCACGTCCATTTTTTTGTTGCTCAATTGAAATTTCACCCCTTATCTTAAAGGACCCTCTACCATTGTTATATCCTTGTTTAATTATATCTTTACCTATAATTACACCACCGGTTGGAAAATCTGGACCGGGTATATGTTTCATTAATTCTTTAATTTTAATATCTTTGTTATCTATTAAGGCTAAGGTGCCATCTATAATTTCACCTAAATTATGTGGAGGTATACTTGTTGCCATACCAACAGCGATACCGCCAGCTCCATTTACTAATAAATTTGGAAACTGTGCTGGTAAAACACTAGGTTCTTTCTCAGTTTCATCATAATTGCTTTTGAAAGTAATTGTATTTTTTTCAATATCATCAATTAAATATTGAGAAACTTTTGACAAGCGAGTTTCGGTATATCTCATTGCTGCAGCTGGATCACCATCAATAGAACCAAAATTTCCTTGGCCTTGAATTAACGGTAAACTCATAGAGAAATCTTGTACCATTCTTACTAAAGCATCATAAACAGATTGATCACCATGCGGGTGATATTTACCAATAACATCTCCAACTATTCTTGCAGATTTTCTAAATTGTTTAGACCAATCATATCCGCCTTTGTACATTGCATATAAAATTCTTCTCTGAACAGGTTTTAATCCATCTCGTACATCAGGAAGTGCACGACTTACAATTACGCTCATTGCATAAGAAAGATATGATGAGCTCATCTCATCATGCATTGAGATTAATTTTATATTTTTAT
>JALRKC010000011.1 GCA_023254955.1 Candidatus Nanopelagicales bacterium
CATGAGCGTGATGCATGAAGAAAACGACGATGGTACGTGGCTATCGGAAAATGAGATTAATTTTGTAAGGTCTCGGATTCCGATTCTGTATGTAGATGCAGTGCCAGTGAGAATCGATCAAAAAGGTCAAGTAACTAATTTTGGGCTTTTGCTTCGCGCTATGCCTAACGGTTCAATTAGTAGAGCCATGGTTTCGGGCAGGGTTCACCATAAAGAACGAATTCGCGATGCTTTACTTAGGCACATTGCTAAAGACCTTGGTCAAGAGGCTAAACCTCAATTACCGGCAGATCCATCACCCTTTACCGTTGTTGAGTACTTTCCTTCTCCCGAGTTAACTGGTTTTTATGATCCTCGCCAACATGCGGTGAGCTTGGCATACATAGTTCCGATATTTGGGGAATGTGTCCCAAGTCAAAGTGTGCTTGACTTCACATGGATTACTCCGGAAGATGCACTTAATCCGCAATTGTTGCTTGAAATGACGCAGGGTCAAGATAAATTGTTGCGAAAAGCAATGGCGCACTTAAACTTAATGCCATGATCTTTTCTCTTCCCTTGAAATGGCTTTTATTTCTTGGCGGATTAGTTGGCTTTTGGGCTTCAATGGTTTTAACGGTCGACAAGATAAGAATTTTAGAAGATCCTGCATACATATCAAACTGCGACATAAATTCAATTTTTTCTTGTGGCGAAATCGTAAATACTGCTCAAGCTTCAATTTTTGGATTTCCTAATACCTTAATTGGCATAGCAAGTTACAGCGTCTTAATAACGCTGGGAGTTCTCTTACTAGCTAAAGTTTCTTTGCCAATCTGGGTACTTAGGGGCGTGGTGCTGGGGTCTGGATTAGCAGTTATTTTTGTCAGCTACCTCGCCTATCAAAGCATTGTGGTAATTGGTGCACTCTGCGCCTATTGCATCGTCGCTTGGGGGATGACTTTGCCGACATTTTCGCTAGCTAGTAGAGACTTAATGCGGCAAAGTGAAAGTTCCACGATTCAAGCAGCCGGTAATTTAATGGGATTGTTTTTAGTTGCTTGGGGCTTAGTGGTGCTTGTGCTTATTTATATCTTTTTAGTTGCTTAATTATTCAGGGTAAATCTCGCGAAACTTATGCAAAGCAATATCTGTTCCGATAATGATTAGTCTGTCTGGTTTTTCTAAAACAGTTTTTAAGTCTGGAGCTGGAATCATCACACCATCTTTTATGATTGCCACCGGATTGACCCCGATCTCATTGTGTAAATTCGCAAACCCAAGGGTTTTACCAAGTAACGCAGGAGGAATCTTGATGCGGATAACCGTTAAGCCATCTGCTAGTAAAACAGTGTCATTGGCGTGACTTCGATTCCAAATTGCCGTTGCGCCCGTTGCCGCATAAGAAAGTACTGCATCAGCTCCGGCTTTATAAAGCGTAGAGACATTTCGATCTAATCTAGCGCGCGAAATAATTTGAGCATCCGGGCGAAGTTTTCTGGCATAAATTGTTAGATAAACATTTACGTCATCATCATGAGTTGTGACAACGATACTATGCGCTTCTTTGATTCCGGCAGATTCTAAAACCTTTAATTCTGCAGCATTTCCTTGTACATACTTATCTGGATCTCTTACACGATCAGACTGTTGTTCGACAATTCGATAATCGATCCCCATTTCCGCAAGAGATTTTCCAACTTGGCGTCCAACGCGACCGCCTCCAATGATTAGAACGAAGGATTTTTTTGGATTTTTTTCGGCAAAAACCTCGTCATATTTAGTAAGTTGTTCTCTAGTTCCAGCTAGGATCAAAATCGAATTTGCATCTAAGCGAATATTATCGGCAGCATTTACAAAAGTTCCGCGATTGAAAATACCAATAACATTTACGCCAGTTAAGGTTCTAATCTGCGTCTCTCGAATCGTTTTGTTCACCAAGCTGGTATTGCCAATTCCTACTTCAGCGATTGCTAAATTCTTAAATTCACCCATAATTTGACACTTAGCATCGATACCAACGATTCGTTGTGCCATCATTTTGCCTAGCATCACACCTAATTCAATTACTTGATCAGCTCCGGCAAATTCTAAAATATCTACAGAGGCACTATGCGATGCGAGTGAGACAATCGGCACGCTTTCAGATACTTCGCGAACTGTGAAAATTACGTTGGCATTGGCAATATCGTTTCGGGTTGCAGCAAAAAGAGAAGCCTGGGGAACCCGCGCTGCCAGATAGGTTTTTGGATTATCTAGTTCGCCAACTATAACTTTGTATCCGGCATCATGAAGCCGAAGCGCCTCGTCGAGGTCGCCAACAATTAGCACATAGTCTAAGCCAGTTTCTTCAACTCTTCGAATTAGTGCATCTTCAATAGAGCCAGTGTTAATTAAAACTAAATGATTTTTGATTTTGTCACTGATAAAGCGAGGTGCTCTGGATATTCGACGGCGTTCCACAATAGGGATCACTATGTATTGAATCAAAACATAGGGCAGTAAAACTAAAAGAAAAGCAATGCCTGAAATAATTACAACGATAGAAAAGATCTTTCCGGTATCTGAAGTAAAAACGATGTCGCCGTAACCCAAAGTACTCATGGTGACTACCGCCCAATAAAAACTAGACACCAATGAGTAACTCTTACCCTCACTTTCCATGATGGTGTGAAAGACAAAAGAAAATACGGTGATGACACTAAAAAAAACAAGTAACAAATAGAAGAGTGCTCTGAATTTAATTGGTGCTGTTTCTAATTCGCCTCTGATAAGGCGAGCCGGATCTTTCCGCCGTTGGTCAGACAATTGCCTCACACTCTCGATATCTCTAAATTAGCACTTTGATATTAGGCGCTAATCAGATGGTTATCTTTCTTCAAAACTGAGCTAAAGGCTATTTTTTCGCTTCTATGTTCAGCAAAGTGTCCGAGAGGGGACTTGAACCCCTACGCCCTTGCGGGCACTAGCCCCTCAAGCTAGCACGTCTACCAATTCCGCCACTCGGACCCAAAATCAAACTTTACTAACGAGGTGTCGATTGTGCCCCTGCTGGTAAGTCGGCAAGATGGGTATATGGAAGAAAACGTAATAAAAATCTGCCGCGAATTAATACAAATTGATTCTCGCAATTGGGGGTTAGGAAAATCTAGCGGTGAATCCGATATTGCCCAGTATGTAATAAATAAGTTGCAGGAAATCGGTCTAAACCCGATTTCGGTTGGGCCAGATAGTAAGCGAACTTCGGTGCTATGTGAGCTAAAAGGCTCTGACGAGAATTTAGCTAAGGTTTTGATACACGCGCATTTAGACGTAGTTCCATTTGATGAAGCAGATTGGAGCTTTCATCCCTTAAGCGCTGAAATAGCTAACGACACAATATATGGCCGTGGGGCAGTAGATATGAAGAACGGTGTTGCCATGATATTGGCAACCCTCGAAGAACTTTTAAAAAATAATTTTCAACCAAGAGCAACACTCCTATTCGCTTTTTTTGCCGATGAAGAAGCCGGAGGAATTTTGGGCTCTCATTGGGTTGTCGATCATCACAAGGATTTTTTTCATGGCGCTAAGTACGCTGTCGGCGAAGTAGGTGGTTTTAGCACTTCTTTGGCAGACGGAATCAGGATGTACTTAATAGAGACCGCACAAAAAGGAATCGCTTGGATGGAGTTAAACGCCAAAGGCTCAGCAGGTCATGGAAGCATGATAAATAGCGATAACGCAGTTAGTGAAGTTGCCGCAGCGGTAAATCGAATTGCTAATCATAAGTTTCCTCTTACTCTTCATGAGAGCGTTCTTGAATTATTGAGAGAAACAGCTGAAATTACTGGAACACATCTTGATGTAAATGACCCTGAGGCAACGGCGAATTTACTTCAAGGATTAGAGAAAATTGTCAAAGCCACTCTAAGAGATACCGCCAATCCCACCATGTTGAATGCTGGCTACAAAGCGAACGTAATTCCAGGATTCGCCCAAGCGGTCATCGATGGAAGGTTTCTGCCAGGCAATCAAGAGAGTTTTTTGCAAACTATCAAAGATTTAGCAGGGGAAAAGATTGATGTGAAATATCAAAATTTAGATGTGGCGCTAAGTGCACCTTTTGAAGATCCCTTGGTAGGCAAGATGGTTGAAGCAATTTCGGTAGAAGATCCAGCCGCACGAGTTGTTCCCTACATGCTCTCGGGAGGGACAGATGCAAAAGCTCTTTCTAAATTAAATATCACCGGTTATGGTTTTATGCCGCTACAGCTTCCCAGCGATTTAGATTTTGCCAGCCTATTTCATGGCGTGGATGAAAGAATTCCAATAAGTTCTCTTCAGTTTGGAGTAAGAACCTTTAAGCGGTTCTTGATGAGTCTGTAAAAAAAATTGATGGTGCAATCTTTAGGACTCTTCTTTTGACCCATACTCGTTTTAGTCCATTAGGGTAAATCCGCGTTCGATGCAGTTCCCAGTTTCCATACTCAGCTAAATCTGTAAGGGTTTCTCTGGTGTTTTGAATGTTTGAGCGAAAGCCAAAAGTTATTTCTCTGATTTCCCAATGACTTTTTTTCAATCGAAATCACCTACCTCATCTAACGCTAACAGCAATTCCTCTGGCAAAGACAATTTAAGCGATTGAAAAATTTGATTTAGTTGTGCAGTGTTTCGCGCATTTATCACACTCGCGGAAACTGCGGGGTTTTGCAAAACCCAAGCCATGGCAACTTCTGTTGGGCTGACTCCGATACCGCTAGCTGCGGTGCTGACTGCTTCTACCTTAGAGGCATTAATTGTGGTCAATAATTTCTCTAAAGCGCTATCGCCTCTAGCCAATAAAGAGTCGGAGGGAGTATTGAAACGATATTTACCAGTAAGCAGGCCCATTGCCAGGGGTTTGGTTGCCACGAGCGAACAGTTCAGGTAGTTACACGCCTTTAATTCTTCTTTGTTTAGTTCTCTTTGTAAAAGTGACCAATTAGTTTTTAAGCCCGCTAAATTAATTTTTTCAGTGCGCAATCTCTCGCGCAAAATGGCAACCTGCCAAAAGGCGGTATGGTGTAGACCAAAATAATGTAATTTTTCTGAATTTAAATTTTGTTTCATAAAGCGAACGATTTCGTCAATGGATAAATGATAAATATCGAAATTCGTCCAAACAATATCAAAGTGATCTAGATTTGCCTGCGACAAAGCGTTATTCAGTGTGGACTGTGCTTGAGCGGAGTTCCTAAATGAAGGCAAATTAAAATAGACCTGAAAGCTATCTCGCGTCGTCAATTCTGGTAACAATTCACCAGCGATGGCTAGTGCCTTCGGGTTATCGGTTAGCTCTAACGCAAAACCGCCAGTTTCTAGGTAAGTCCTAACTTGACTTCTTGCCTCTGGCAGATCAACCAACTCACCCCAGTTTCGGGTACCCAAGATCAACTTAGGAACCGGGTAATTAATCTGCGTTAAAATACCGCTTTGCATGCTTTGAGGCTATTAGAAAATCTTGGGTCTAGGCTTTAAGCCCGAGCGTGTTTTGTAGAGATAGGCAAAATTGGATTATTTGATAGCCATCGTGCTGGGTATTGTGCAAGGCGCTACAGAATTTTTACCAATTTCTTCAAGCGCCCATCTTCGATTTGTGCCACAGCTATTGGGTAGTTCTGACCCAGGAGCGTCTTTCACCGCAATCATTCAACTAGGAACGATTGTTGCGGTATTGCTTTTTTTCTATAAAGACTTGGTAAAAATACTGCTAGCCGGCTGGAAGTCACTAAGAGGTCTGGCGCCTTGGTCTGAACCTGATTCAAAAATGTTTTTAGGTATAGCTTTGGGAACGTTACCAATTATATTCCTAGGGCTCATTCTTCAAGATGTAATTAGAACTGCATTTAGAAATCTATATCTAATTGCGTTTCTTTTGATATTTTTTGGAATCTTAATTTGGTTAATTGATAAATATCAACCAAAGATCAAAAAAGGCCATGATCTTAAATATTCTCAAATGCTATTAATAGGTTTTGCTCAGGCGCTAGCCTTAGTGCCGGGCGTGAGTAGGTCGGGCGCCACAATTGCCGCAGCAAGGCTTTTTAAACTAGAAAGAAAAGAAGCCGCAAGATTTTCATTTCTACTTTCAGTTCCGGCAATAATCGCCAGTGGTCTTTATGAATCTTTAAACATTTCGAGTAACAATCCTGCAGGCTGGGGCCCCACGCTGGTAGCCGCTGTTGTTTCGTTTTTGGTGGGTTACGCCTCAATTGCTTGGCTACTTAAATGGCTTGCAAGTAATTCTCTAGGAATTTTTGCAATTTATCGAGCAATTGTGGGAGTAGCCCTGTTAATTGCACTAAATGCGGGATTCTTGAGCCCCTTTTAGAATGTAAAAATGACAACTATTTTCTTAGTAAGGCACGGAAGATCAACCGCTAATCAAAAGGGATTGCTTGCCGGTCGAGCAGCAAACGTTGAGCTTGATGCAACGGGCCTTAAGCAGGCAGCGGCTTTGGGTGAATTTTTTTCAGAGGTAGCAATCGATAAATTAATTTCTAGTCCCTTAGAAAGATGTGTAAGAACTGCTCGTGAAATAAAAAATCAGCAGCCTAAATCCTTAAAACTACAAATTTCTCAAAAATTTATTGAATGTGACTATGGAGCATGGACCAATAAGAAATTAGTTCATTTGGCCAAAAAGCCACTTTGGAAGACCATTCAAACCAACCCTAGTTTGGTCACCTTCCCGGATGGGGAAGCAATGAATCAAATGTCACTTCGTGCAATCAATGGACTTTTGGCTGCAGTCAAGGGAGTCGATAAACCAAAGGCCAAGATACTAATTGTTACCCACGCCGATCTAATAAAAGCCTTGATAGCGAACGCGCTGGGTGTTCACTTAGACAACTTTCAAAAAATCGTGGTTGATCCCGCCTCTGTCTCAACTTTAAATTTCGAAAAAGATAATTTCTTCGTTGCGGGCGTAAATGAGAAATATCATCTAAAAAACATTCAAGCTAAGAGCAAAGCTCCAGCTGGGGCCGTCCTTGGCGGAGGTGCTGGTTAATGAATCGACAGATCGTTACCTTTGAAAATCCAGAGCGGTTCATCGTTGGAACAGTGGGTCAGCCGGGTGAGAGAATTTTTTATCTACAAGTTAAGAGTCAAATGTCGGTCTTCTCTGTAGCTTTGGAAAAAACTCAAGTTTCTTTGCTTTGTGAAAGATTAGATGCGTTATTAGACCAAATCAAGCAAAGTGATCTAGGAGCTACGGTCGAAATTCCTGATACTTGGCAGCAAGCTGAAATTGATTTATTGCCATTGGAAACACCGGTAAACGAAGAGTTCAGAGTTGGAACAATTGCAATTGGTTTCAATAGCAATAAAGGGCTGGTCACCATAGAAGCGCATCAAGATAATGGTTCCAGAGATGTTCCCGACCTTGAAGCAGATGATTTAGACGGCCCCAATCTTTTGCGAGTGAGAGTTTCGCCCAGTTATGCTCGAAACTTTGCAGAAAGAGGTAGAAGATTGGTTGCAGCAGGTAGGCCTCCCTGTCCCTTTTGTCAATTGCCACTAGATCCTTTTGGTCACATCTGCCCCCGTGCTAACGGTTATAGAAGATGAATTTTTTAGAGGTCGAATCTGCTTTAGCTGAAAATGAATTTGAAGCAGTTGGACGGATAACCACCGCATCAAATGGTGCCTTGTTGCTGGATAGCAAGGATGAGAAAAATGCTATTCGTGCCATTTTCAAACCAAAAATTGGCATTCGTCAACTTTGGGATTTTCCGAACGATGATTTAATCGAAAGAGAGTTGGCATCGTATCTTTTAAGTAAGGCTAGCGGGGCTAATCTGATACCGCCAACGATTGCAAGAGAGATAGCTCCCTATGGTGAAGGAACAGTTCAGTACTGGATCGAAGCGGCAAGAATTGAGGCAGTAAAAATCTTTAGCCCTACCGCAATTGAAAGTGGCTTTACTGAAGTATTGCAGGCTAATGATGCCTCGGGTGAATTAGTTTCGGTAGCTACTTTAGATAGCGATTGGTTGAGTTTCTTAGTGCTTTTCGATTCAGTGATAAACAACGCAGATCGAAAGGGCTCGCACATCTTGACCGATGAAAAGAAAAGGATGTGGGCAATCGATCATGGAGTCACCTGGCACCGCGAAGATAAATTGAGAACTATTCTTTGGGCAAACGCGGCAGAGAAATTAAACGATGCTCAGATTGATTTTTTAAACTCGCTAGAGAGTGCGCTTGAAAGTGAATTTGAGACCTTTGAGAAATTGTTATCACCGGAAGAGGTAACAAGTGCCTTTTTGCGACTTGAAAAGATAAAGGAGACAGGATTATTTCCCGTGCCTTCTCAAAAATGGCCTGCGATACCTTGGCCAATATTTTAAGACAATTAGAATTTAATCATGATTAATTGGCCGGTCGGTTTAATTTATCGAGGTGATTGGTTTTCAGGCCTAAATCTTAAAGAGATTGAGGTTTTTGACAGTCAAACGCAGTCAATAGAAAGCATAGAACTAGATCAAAATCCGATACCAATTTACGTATGCGGTTTGACTCCCTATGATTCCGCACATCTAGGTCACGCCTTTACCTATTCAATATTTGATGTGTTAGTTCGTTTCTTGCGACAAGCAGGAAAGCAGGTCACATATGTGCAAAACATTACAGATGTCGACGATCCGCTATTTGAACGTGCGCGGCGGGACAACCAAGAGTGGTCTGAAATTGCTAAAAATCAGATAGATAAATTCATAATCGATATGCAAAAAATTGGCGTTAATCCGCCAGATGTATTTACACCGGTCAGCGAGCAGATGCCAACAATTCAAAAGGCAATAGCAAAATTAGAAACCAACGGTGACCTTTATCAATTGAATGATTCCTGGTATTACCGAGTGCAATCATCTGAGCATTCGTTAACAACTGATTATCAGCAAGAGGAGCTTATTACTGTATTTGCACAAAGAGGTGGGGATCCTGAGCGAATAGGAAAACTTAACCCACTTGACCCGGTTGTTTGGAAGCCTTCTTTACCTGGAGAACCCAACTGGAATTCACCTTTGGGCCTTGGTCGCCCTGGGTGGCATATCGAGTGCGTTGCAATTATTGAAAAATTTTTAGACCTGCCACTGTTCATTCAAGGCGGAGGTAAAGATTTGATATTCCCTCACCACACAATGTGTGCGTGGCAAACTAAATCTTTAACTAACAAAAACTTAGCTAGAAGTTACTTACATGCTGGTTTAGTTTCCTATCAAGGTGAAAAGATGAGTAAATCTCTAGGGAACTTGGTATTCATTTCTGAATTATTAAATAAAGGTTTTTCTAATGGTGCAATTCGCACACAGCTTTTATCGGTTCCCTGGAATCAAGATTGGGAATGGTTTGAAGCGGATTTGGTCTCTACTCAAAAAAGGGTACAGCGATGGGGAAGATACCTAGCTAAAGTTCCAGCTGATAGTGAATTTATTTCGTCTGCCTATGAGAGTCTTAAAAATAATTTATCGATAGAACCAATTTTTCAGAGCTTGGACGAGTTAGAATCAAAGACCAATGATTCAGTTGAATTTCAAGATAGTGTTCAAGCCTTTGTTTCCGATGTATTGGGCTTAAATCTATGACACTAAATTCAAAAGTAGAGGATTTCATTCAAAATTTGCCTACTAATTATCTAAGTGAAAATCTAACGAATTCTCAAGGGCGAGTGTCCGAACTCACGCTGTCAGCTTGCGGCATTCGAATCGATTTTTCTAAGCAATTATGGGATTTTGAGATCGTAAACCTACTAATTAATGAACTTAACGCTCAGGGAGTGTTAGATCAAAAAATAAAGGCGATGACTGCTGGCGAGAAGATTAATCGGTCAGAGAATCGAGCAGTAAAACACCACTTACTTAGAGCTAACTTTGGTGATTTCCCAGATCCCGATGAAAAGCTGGTTATCGAAGAGCGTGAGAGATTTTTAGAATTTGCCCAAGAGGTATTTAATGATCCTAAAATCAAATACCTAGTCAATATAGGAATAGGTGGATCAGATCTTGGACCGCGCTTGATCCATCGGGCCTTATCTGGGGCAAAGAAAAAGACCTTTTTCGTGGCAAACCTTGATCCGCGGGAACTTGATGAGGTTTTAGCACAAATCAACTTAAAAGAAACTATGTTTGTAATGGTTAGTAAAACCTTCACGACCCTTGAAAGCATCCATAATGCCCAGCGAGCAAAAGACGCCTTCTTAAGTGAATTATCAATGGATGATTTCGAAAAGAACTTTGTTGCTATCACCACGAATCAGACTGCTGCAAGTGAATTCGGAATTAAAAAAGATAGAATTTTTGAATTTTGGGAATGGATAGGTGGGCGGTATTCGCTAGCTAGCGCTGTAGGAATTTCTATTGCCATGAATTTTGGTAGAGATGTTTTTAGTCAAATGCTGCAGGGAATGAGAGATTTTGATCAGCATTTTCATAAAACGCCGTTAAAAAGTAATCTAGCATTTTGGCATGCACTTAGCTGGTACTACAACCAAAATTACTTAAAATGCAAAAACATTGCAGTGATTGGTTACGCCTCGGCGCTGGAATACTTTGCCACCTATCTTCAACAACTAGTGATGGAGAGTAATGGAAAATCTGTGAGCGTTGATGGCGAAGTTTTGCCGCAAGCTGCCTGCCCGGTGGTTTTTGGGGAAGTGGGCACTAATTCTCAGCACTCGTTTTTCCAGATGATCCATCAGGGCAAAGATCTGATTCCCGTAGATTTTATTGTGGTAAAGCCAAATCCGATTTCAAAAGAAGAAATCCAACTAGCCGCCAACGCTTTGGCCCAATCAGCCGTGCTTGCCATGGGGAGCGATGAGAGTGAGTCACTTAAGGTAGAGAAGAAAATGCCGGGCAATCGCCCCAGCAATTTAATTATCGTTGATTCTTTAGATGCCTACTCTCTAGGAGCGTTGATCTCACTCTATGAAGCAAGCACAATCATCCAAGGGTTTATTTACAATATTAATTCTTTTGATCAATGGGGAGTGCAGCTCGGTAAAAAGGTAGCCGCAAGTTTAGTTACCAGCTTTGAATCTGATGGAAAAACCAGTTTAGACAACTCAACTAAAGCCGCCATCGATTACTTAAACTAGTCGCCACCGCGACGCTTTAAATATCTTTCAAATTCCCGGGCGATAGCTTCTCCGCTCGCCTCTGGAAGGTCCGTCGCATCCACATTTTCTTCAAGGCGTGTTATATATTCTGCAATCTCATCATCTTCTTGCGCCATTTCATCAACACCTACTTGCCAGGCGCGAGCTTCTTCAGGTAAGTCACCTCTTGGCAGATCGATATTTGTGAGATCTTCAATTCGAGTAATTAATGCTAGAGAACCTTTTGGGCTTGGGGGTGATGAAACATAATGAGGGAGGGCCGCCCAAAGTGAGATCGTAGGGATGCTTGATAATCCTAAATAGTTATGCAGCACTCCGATAATTCCGGTTGGCCCTTCATAAGTCGACTTTTCTAAACCAAGTGTTTGGGCTAAATCTTTGTCGTTTGACACGGCAGTAACTGCAATTGGTCGAGTATGTGGAGCATCTGCAAGTAAGGCGCCGAGTGAAATAACACTGGTTATATTAAGCGCGTGTAGTTTTTCCATCACTTCTAAGCAAAAACTTTGCCACTTCAAGTTAGGTTCGATACCTTGAACGAAGACAAAAGTTGGCCGATCGTTTGTTGCCGGAGCAAGAAAAAATTTTGTAGTGGACCAATCAATTACTCTGTCTTCGCCTTCCAGGCGGATTCTTGGGCGCGCTATTTGATAATCGTAATAATCATCTGGATTAATAGTGTCGACTAATTGTGCGTTGAAAGATTCAATTAAATGATTTATAACCCCGGTTGCTGCTTCACCGGCGTCATTCCAACCCGCAAAAGCCATCACTGCAATCGCTCCAGAAGGAGGAAATTGCTTGATGTCTTCGCTCACTTAGGTCTACCTCAGGCTAGTATTTCTTACAGACTTAACCTTATTAGAAATTCCATGAAGAGGTCTCTTGACTCCTGAAAAAAGCCTGCAAGCTGTTCTTATTGATATGGATGGGACTTTAGTAGAGACAGAAAGCGCTTGGTGGCAGACCGAAATAGAGCTTATGAAGACTTACGGTTATGAGTGGACCCAAGAGGATCAAGAATTGGCTTTGGGTGGGCCCATGCATAGAGTCATTGATTACATGAGCGAGAAAACGGGTATTTCTGGTCTCGAAATCGATCAACGTTTAATTTCTATGATGCAACAGCGATTAACAAGTCAACCGCCACCACTTCAACCTGGTTGGTCAACTTTGATTCCAGAATTAATCGACGCCGGCATCAAATTGGCATTGGTGAGTGCCTCACCAAGAATTTTAATTGATGCAGTTATCGCGGGTGCCGGACTTGATTTTTTTGATTTGACGATTGCCGCCGAAGATCCACCACAGACCAAACCATATCCTGATCCCTTTTGGATGGCCGCGGATTTATTAAAAATTCCACGAAGTAACTGTTTAGTAGTTGAGGATTCAAATACCGGAGTGACGAGTGCTATCAGAGCAAAGATGCCGACGATTGCTGTGCCTGCAGGAATACCCATAGTCACCGACGAAAAAGTGGTAGTGGTTAATTCGATGAGCGAAGTAAGTGTAGAAAAAATGCGAAAAATTTTTGATGATTACTACCGGGTAGAAATCGATGTCTAATAGTATTTTTTCAGATGGTGATTTAGTAAGACTGATAGACCAAAAAGGAAAAATTCATCAAAT
This sequence comes from Candidatus Nanopelagicales bacterium, assembly GCA_023254955.1. Next base: position 12,755 of record JALRKC010000011.1, read on the forward strand.
TACTTTGCTAGTAGGCCAAAAATTTTTCACTAACCATGGCTCAATCGAGCACAATGAGATTATTGGCGAATCGGTTGGTTCTGTTTTTGAAAGCTCTAATGGCATGAAGTACGCAGCCTTTCATCCTTCTCTAGAAGAGTATGTAATGAAAATGCCAAGAGGTGCCGCGGTCATATACCCGCAAGATGCTAGAGCGATGATCGAACTTGCTGATATCTCTGCAGGCAATCGAGTATTAGAGGCGGGTGCTGGTAGCGGATCTTTGACCTTGCACATCTTAAGAGCCTTAGCTGGATCTGGTGAATTGGTTAGCGTTGAAATTAGAGAAGAGTTTTCTCAGATAGCTCGTAAAAATGTAGAAAAATTTACTGCAACAAAAAATTGGGAACTAATTAATGCTGATTTAGCAGAATTTAAAAGTGACGATAAATTTGATGCAGTACTTCTTGACTTACTTAATCCTTGGGATTATCTATCAAAAGTTGAAGAAGTATTAGCTCCTGGGCGTTTTTTAGTTTGTTATGTAGCCACAACAACCCAGATGTCAAGAGTTGTTGAAACCATGAAAGCTCGCGAGTGCTGGTTTAATCCAATAGCAAGTGAAGATCTTCATCGTGAGTGGCATTTGCAAGGTTTAGCGGTGCGACCAAATCATAAAATGATTGGACACACTGGTTTTTTGATTCAAGCCAGATTAATGGCTCCAGGTGTAAAGGCACCAGTCAAGAAGATGAAGCCGGCAAAAGGTGCATATGGGCCTGATTGGCAAGCAGTTGGAGAAAACCCATAAGCCGGTAGCATTGCCCCAGGGGGTGCGAAGCGATGTCTGAAAATGAACAACTCAACAAGTTAGAGAATGAGATTAAGTCACTTCGTTCCCATAACGAAAATCTGGCGCACACACTGCGAGAGGCAAAAGAACAACTAATAGCACTAAAAGCAGAAGTTGAAAACCTTTCAAAGCCGCCAAGCAGTTTTGCCATAATCGTTTCAAACAACAAAGACGGCTCGGTAGATATTTTAAATGCCGGTCGAAAGTTACGAGTTACCGTTTCCCCAGAAGTTAAAAGACAGGATTTACTCGTCGGCCGCGAAGTAATTCTTAATGATGCCCTAAACGTCGTTGATGTTTTAAGCTATGAATCGGTCGGTGAGGTAGTAACACTTAAAGAAGTTTTAGCAGATCAGGCTCGTGCCGTAGTAATTGGCCGAACCGACGAAGAAAAAATAGCACGCCTGGCTCAGCCACTAATCGATGAAAATTTACGATCCGGTGACTCGTTAATGCTGGATCCTAAAAATAATGTTCTCTACGAGAAGATACCTAAAAGTGATATCGAAGAATTAGTTTTGGAAGAAGTCCCGGATGTTGATTACAACGATATCGGGGGGCTGGGTCAACAAATTGAACAAATTAGAGATGCAGTTGAAATGCCTTATTTACATAAGGACCTTTATGCAGAACACCAATTAAAGGCACCCAAAGGCATTTTGCTTTATGGTCCACCTGGCTGTGGCAAAACTTTAATCGCTAAAGCGGTGGCGAATTCTTTAGCTAAAAAAGTATCGGAAAAAACTGGTCAGGCTGACACCAAATCTTTCTTTCTAAACATCAAAGGACCTGAACTATTAAATAAATATGTAGGTGAAACAGAAAGACATATCAGACAGATATTTCAGAGGGCCCGCGAAAAGGCAAATAGCGGAACTCCAGTAATCGTTTTCTTTGATGAGATGGATTCCCTATTCAGAACACGGGGGAGCGGGGTATCAAGCGATGTTGAAAAC
>JALRKC010000120.1 GCA_023254955.1 Candidatus Nanopelagicales bacterium
CATGAAGAAATGCAGTCTCTTTTTGCAGATTTACCTGAAGCCTTGGAAAATAATTATAATCTTAAATTAAGATGTAATTTTAGACCCTTAAGTAGCAAACCCATGCTACCAAATTTTAGCACTGAATTATCAAATGTAAACGATGAGTTAAAATCTGAGGCTGAAAAAGGTCTAAAAATAAAACTAGAAGATTTTGTTTTAAAAAACATTAGTGACAATGATCAAATAAAAAAAATTACAAAAGAATATGAGGATAGACTTAATTATGAAGTTTTAATGATATCCAAAATGAAATTTTCTGGATATTTTTTAATAGTTTCTGATTATATTAAATGGGCTAAAAACAATAATATTCCAGTAGGTCCGGGTAGAGGGTCTGGAGCAGGGTCACTAGTTGCGTGGTGTTTATCCATTACAGATTTAGATCCAATTAAATTTGGTTTAATTTTTGAAAGATTTTTAAATCCAGATAGAATTTCAATGCCAGATTTTGATATAGATTTTTGTCAAGAAGACAGAGACCAAGTTATAAATTATGTGAAAGATAAATATGTAAATAAAGTTGCCCAAATTATTACTTTCGGAAAACTTCAAGCTCGTATGGCATTACGTGATATTGGAAGAGTAATAGGTCTTCCGTACGGTAGAGTTGATCAACTTTCAAAGATGATACCTTTTGATCCTTCAAGACCTTTGTCTTTAGCCGAGTCTGTTGCAATGGAACCGAGAATTCAAGAGGCACAAAAAGAAGATCCGGTAATAGACAAATTGGTTAAGCTTGCTCTTAAATTGGAGGGTTTGTATAGAAATATTGCAACTCACGCAGCAGGAATAGTTATTGGTGATAAAGATTTAACTGAGATTGTTCCTTTATATAAAGATCATGATTCTAACATTCCAATTCCCGTAACACAATTTGATATGAAATGGTCTGAGGAAGCAGGATT
>JALRKC010000121.1 GCA_023254955.1 Candidatus Nanopelagicales bacterium
AGTTATTGGGTCAATTCTTGATATGTTTTCAATTTCATCACCAAAAAATTCGATTCTAAATATAGTCTCTTCGTAAACTGGAAATATATCTAACGTATCACCTTTTAGCCTGAAATTTCCTCTGTCGACTACTAGATCATTTCTAATATATTGTTGTTTAACTAATTTGATTAATAATTCTTCAATATCAAAATCCTCACCCTTTATTATTGGTATTAGCTTATTTTTATATTCAATCGGGGAACCAAGTCCATAAATACATGAAACAGATGAGACAACAATTACATCATCACGTAACAAAAGCGCACTAGTTGCTGAATGTCTTAATCTATCGATCTCTTCATTAATAGTTGCATCTTTCTCAATAAAAGTATCTGAGCGTGGCACATAGGCTTCAGGTTGGTAATAGTCATAGTAAGAAACAAAATACTCAACTCTATTATTCGGAAAAAATTGTTTAAACTCATTTGCTAATTGAGCAGCAAGTGCTTTATTAGGTGCTAGCACTAGTGATGGAAGTTGGGTCTGTTCAATCAACCAAGCAATTGTTGCTGACTTACCTGAACCTGTAATACCTTTTAAGGTCTGAAAAGTTTTTCCACTAGAAATTCCATTTTTAAGTTTTTTTATTGCATTAGGCTGATCACCTTTAGGAGAAAATTCAGAAATTACTTCAAATTTTTTCATTTATAAATTTGTCAATTTCTTGTTCTAAAGAGGAATGTGAATTGTTTGAAATAACATGACCTAAACTATTCCACCAATCTTCATTTTTTTGTGTGTGAATTCTATTCTTAATATCGTTTAATTTCATGCCTCTATCTAGTAATCTTTCTATTCTTACTGATTCAGGCGTGCTAATTACCAAACATTCAAAATCTTTGTGTATATTTTTTGGAGCTGATACTTCAACAAATAA
>JALRKC010000122.1 GCA_023254955.1 Candidatus Nanopelagicales bacterium
CTTCAATATTTACTGAAATAATTTCTTTTGCGAATTCACTCATATGCTATGATTTTTAGGTGTAAAAATAGGTCCTTTAATTAAGGATTATTTTAACATAATTTGAGTGGTAATTAGTCTTTAAATTCGGAAACTAAGCCGCCAATTGACTCTTTTGCATCTCCAAATAACATTCTTGTATTTTGTTTAAAAAATAATGGATTTTGAACGCCAGCGAATCCAGATGACATTGATCTTTTGAGAACAAAAACAGTTTTTGCATTATGAACTTCAATGATTGGCATTCCATAAATTGGACTACCTGGTTCTTCAGTGGCTGATGGATTTACAACATCATTTGCACCAATTACAACAGCAACATCAACAGAATCCATGATTGGATTTATATCCTCAGGTTCTGCTAAAACATCATATGGAACATTGGCTTCTGCTAACAAAACATTCATGTGTCCAGGCATCCGTCCTGCTACTGGATGAATACCATATTTCACCTCTGTGCCGTTTTCTTCTAAAAGCTCTCCAAGCTCTCTTACAACATGTTGTGCTTGTGCAACCGCCATTCCATAACCAGGAATAATAACTACAGAGCTTGCGCTTTCTAAAATTAAGTAGGCGTCTGAAACATTAATAGGACTTACTTCTCCTTGTTCTTCAGTAACTGAACTCTTAGAGGCGCTAGCATAACCAACAAATAGTATATTGTTGATGGACCTATTCATTGCTTTTGCCATGATGATAGTTAAGATTAGGCCACTTGCCCCAACTAAAGAGCCAGCAACAATAAGAACATTATTAAGCAATAGCAAACCAGCAAAAGCTGCAGCAATACCAGATAATGAATTTAGCAAGGAAATAACTACTGGCATATCACCACCACCAATCGGAAGCAC
>JALRKC010000123.1 GCA_023254955.1 Candidatus Nanopelagicales bacterium
CAACTAATTGTTCAAATGCAGATTTATCACCAAACTGTGACTTTTTGACTAATTCTGCATTAGATACGTCATCACTGTAATTTTCAATATTAGAAATGTTGTTCATTTTCTTCTATAAGAATAAATAAGAAAGTTGAATAAATCTATCTTTTTTCTCGATGAAGTTTGTGAGACCTACATGAAGAACAATATTTATTAAATTCCATACGATCTGGAACATTTGTTTTGTTCTTTGTGGTTACATAATTTTGAGCTTTGCACTCAGTACAAACCATTGTTAAAGGTGGTCTCTTGTCAGATGCCATCTTAGTATCTCCTTTTTTTGTCTTTGTAGCGGCGGGCAGACTTGAACTGCCGACCTCACGATTATGAGTCGTGCGCTCTTACCAACTGAGCTACGCCGCCTTAAGACTTAGTTTAGCCTCTGAGCCCTCTTCCGGGATTGAACCGGAGACCTCTTCCTTACCATGGAAGTGCTCTACCAACTGAGCTAAGAGGGCTTTAGTGCCGAGAGTAGGATTCGAACCTACGAAGGCGTAGCCGGCAGATTTACAGTCTGCTCCCTTTGGCCGCTCGGGCATCTCGGCATAACAATAAAGTCTCTATAAAGTTTAGATTATAAATAAAAATTAGTGAGATGAATTTTTAAATGATTAAAATTGTTTTGTGGACAAGAACACAAAAAAATTACTACAAAAATGGCTAGAAAATAATTTAATTTCTCAAGAATCTTTTAACAAAATATTTGAATTTGAAAATAATTCTATTCCTACTCAAAAATCAAAAATAGCAAGAGCAATAACGCTGATTGGCAGTTTGTTTGTATTATCTGGACTTTTAGGAACCCTCCCATTAATTTGGATGAATTTAGCATATTGGGC
>JALRKC010000124.1 GCA_023254955.1 Candidatus Nanopelagicales bacterium
AGGATGCTACTAAAACAATCCATGTACTTTCACGAAGTTCAGGCCAAGTGGGCCAAGATACCTTGTTCACCAACTCGTCTTTCACCTCTCGGATATAATGGGTAATGCGATTTGCCATTTTATTACTTTTTTTTGTTGCACGGGCACCAGGATTCGAACCCAGATCAAAGGTTTTGGAGACCTCTATTCTACCCTTGAACTATGCCCGTATAAAAAGGAGCCGAAGCTCCTTTTTATTGTATAGCGTTATTTGCTATTAATCAAGAATTTCAGTTACCTGTCCTGCACCTACAGTTCTACCACCTTCACGGATAGCGAAACGTAAACCTTTTTCCATCGCGATAGGATTGATTAAGTCTACTGTAATAGATACGTTATCACCTGGCATTACCATTTCAGTACCTTCAGCAAGTGAAATCTCACCTGTTACGTCTGTAGTACGGAAATAGAATTGAGGACGGTACTTGTTGAAGAATGGAGTGTGACGTCCACCTTCTTCTTTGCTCAATACGTAAACCTCAGCTTTGAACTTTTTGTGAGGAGTTACTGAACCTGGCTTACAAATAACCATACCACGACGGATATCGTTTTTGTCGATACCACGCAACAAGATACCTGCGTTGTCACCCGCTTCACCGCGATCTAACAATTTACGGAACATCTCAACTCCAGTACAAGTAGAAGTTAACTGTGCACCGAAACCGATGATTTCAACTGGATCAGCTACGTTGATTACACCACGCTCGATACGACCTGTAGCAACGGTACCACGACCGGTGATAGAGAATACGTCTTCGATAGGCATCAAGAAAGCTTGATCAACGATACGTGGAGGTACAGGTACCCACTCGTCAACTGCGTTCATCAATTCCAACACAG
>JALRKC010000125.1 GCA_023254955.1 Candidatus Nanopelagicales bacterium
GAGATGTTAAAGATATTTAATGGTATACCCGAGAGTATTTATAATATTTCAGAAATAATTAATAAAGTTGACTCATTTGATCTTGCAAGAGAAGTTTTGCTGCCTGATTTTAAAGTTCCGAAGAAATTCATGCAAAAGGATGATTTTGACAATCAAAAAGGTCAAAACTCATATCTAAGACACCTGACTAATGAAGGAGTTAAAAATAAGTATGGTAAGATGTCAAAAGATCTTCAAGAACGAGTAGATTTTGAGTTAGATGTAATCGCAAAGACTGGTTACCCAGGATACTTCCTTATTGTTCAAGATTTTATTAATGCTGCAAGAGAGATGAATGTATCTGTAGGTCCCGGTAGAGGTTCAGCAGCTGGCTCTGTAGTTGCCTATGCTCTTGGCATAACTAGTATAGATCCAATAAAATATAATTTACTTTTTGAAAGATTTTTAAATCCAGACAGAGTAAGCCTACCAGATATTGATATCGATTTTGATGATGAAGGAAGAAATAAAGTTATTGAATATGTAGTAAATAAGTATGGCTCTGACCAAGTTGCACAGATAATTACTTATGGAAGAATGGCTGCTAAATCGTCAATACGAGATACAGGAAGAGTTCTAGATTTATCACTATCTGAAGTTGACAGAATTTCAAAATTAGTTCCAAATATGAAACTAAATGATATATTTTCTATGAATGAGTCTGATTTAAAATCAGAATTAAGAACTGATGAATTTAGCAGGGTTTCTGAACTAAAAAAATTATTTAAAGCTTCTGACTTATCTGCACAAACATTGCAACAAGCAAGTTTACTTGAAGGATCATTAAGAAATACTGGAATTCATGCATGTGGAGTTATAATTACTCCAAGT
>JALRKC010000126.1 GCA_023254955.1 Candidatus Nanopelagicales bacterium
AACCATCTCCATCTAGAGCAAGTACCAATTTTTCAGGATATGCAGTTTTAGCACCAATAGCTGCAGGTAATGAATACCCCATAGTTCCAAGACCCCCTGAATTTAACCAAGTATTTGGTTCAGTAAAATTCCAATGTTGTGAAATCCACATTTGGTGTTGTCCAACACCTGATACAACAATTGCCTCTTCTTCAGTTAAACTTTGAAGCTCTTCAAGAACAAAAGGAACTTTCAAGGGACCATTTTCGTTTTGATTATAAGAAAGTGGAAATTCAGTTTTCATACTGTTTAATTCGTTTATCCAATTTTCAGTATTAAGTTTTGTATCTCCCAGAGCATTAATAAGACCTAATATCACGCTCTTTGCATCACCAACTATAGGTACTTGAGCTTCTCTTACTTTTCCAATTTCAGCAGGATCAATATCAGCATGAATTACTTTTGCATTCTGTGCAAAAAATGAAGGATTAGCAGTTACTCTATCATCAAATCGAACACCTATAGCAATAAGCAGATCTGATTTTTGTATAGAAGTTGTAGCTGTATAATTTCCATGCATCCCAGGCATTTCTAAACATAACTCATGACCATCAGGGAACGCACCTCTACCCATTAATGTTGTAACAACAGGAATGTTAAATTTAGTTGCTAAGTCAAAAAGTTCTTGGTTTGCTTTGGAGTGAATAATTCCGCCACCAACATAAAGTATCGGTTTATTTGAATTTTTAATTAAGTTGGCTGCTTGCTGAATCATTTTTGGATTTGGTTCTAATGTAGGTTTGTATCCTGGTAAATCAAGTGGACCTGGTTCAACCCAATCAGATTTTTGATTTAAAATATCCTTTGGAA
>JALRKC010000127.1 GCA_023254955.1 Candidatus Nanopelagicales bacterium
TGTCACGAGTCTCTACCGTACCCCTCGTTCCTAGTTCGCCGCGTGTAAAATCAATTATACCGACTTTCTTTCCTAAGCTTACCTCTTTAGCAATGGTTGCTCCCGCCCCCAACTCGGCATCGTCAGGATGCGCCGCAAGGACCAAAATATCCAGTTTAAGCTGTTCCATAGATCCGTTTGTATTTAACAAAGCTAAGAATACCTAAAAGAAGTACTCCAGCTGCGGTATAGTAGATAAACGAAGGTGTGATTACCTGATCACCAGAGGCATAACTATGTAATCCAACTAAATAAAAGTTGACCCCGAAATACGTCATCATAATACTTGAGAACGCCACTACACTTGCGAAATTAAAGGCCCATCTTCCTTTAAGACCAGGAACAAGCCTCATGTGGAGCACAAATGCATATATCAAAATAGAAATCAAAGCCCAAGTTTCTTTAGGGTCCCATCCCCAATACCGTCCCCAAGATTCATTGGCCCATTGACCTCCCAAGAAGTTTCCAATGGTGAGCATGATGAGCCCAATGGTAAGAGAAAGTTCATTGATGACCGTCAATTCTTTGATCGACAGCTTAATGCGTTCTTTATTAGAGGCGTTGATCAGTAGCATAAGAATCAGGGTTACCACCCCTAAAATCATTCCCACCGTTAATGGTCCATAAGAGCCCACAATGACTGCTACGTGAATCATTAGCCAATAACTATCCAGCACAGGTTGAAGGTTAGCAACTGCAGGATCCACCCAGTTTTGATGTGCGATCCATAGTAGCATGGCGCTTACAAAGGCGCTTGAAGCAATAGTGAAGTCACTTTTTTTACCTAACCACAATCCCATTCCTAGGGTA
>JALRKC010000128.1 GCA_023254955.1 Candidatus Nanopelagicales bacterium
TAGACTTTAAAAGAAATAAGTTTGATATACCCGCTGTTGTTGAAAGAATTGAATATGATCCAAATAGATCAGCTCATATAGCTCTACTTTTATACAAAGATGGGGAAAGAAGATACATTATTGCTCCATCAAAACTAAGGGTTGGAGACGAAGTAATATCTGCTGAAAATTGTGAGATCAAAGTCGGAAATTCCATGAAGCTTAAGGATATTCCACTAGGTACAAATGTTCATTGTGTTGAATTAAAACCACTAAAAGGAGCTCAATTGGCTAGAAGTGCTGGAACATCAGCGCGTTTAGTTGCAAAAGAAGGAATTTATGCAACTTTAAGACTTCAATCTGGTGAAACTAGAAAAGTTTTATGGGAATGTAGAGCAACTCTTGGAACAGTTTCTAATCAAGAAAACAATCTTAGATCATTAGGTAAGGCTGGAGCCAAAAGATGGAGAGGTGTTCGACCTACAGTCAGAGGTGTTGCTATGAACCCAGTAGATCATCCTCATGGTGGTGGTGAAGGAAGAACTTCAGGAGGTAGACACCCTTCAACTCCTTGGGGCGTTCCAACTAAAGGATATAAAACTAGAAAAAATCAAAGAACAGATGATTTAATCATCAGAAGAAGAGGAAGCAGGAAGTAATAAATATGCCAAGATCATTAAAAAAAGGACCATTCATAGATTTATCTCTTGAAAAAAAGGTTGAAGCTGCATTGGCTTCAAACGACAAAAGGCCAATTAAAACTTGGTCAAGAAGATCTATGGTAAATCCATCAATGGTTGGACTAACTATAGCAGTTCATAACGGTAGACAGCATGTACCTGTTTATATTAATGAAGATATGGTA
>JALRKC010000129.1:0-506 GCA_023254955.1 Candidatus Nanopelagicales bacterium
GAACTAGCCTAAGCGATAACCCTAACGATAAAGCGCTTACTATTTTAAGCATAAAAAACGCGCCCTTTTTGGGGCGCGTTTTTTTTTAGCTATCTAACGGGAGAATTTTACTCATTCATGGTAAGCAAGAACTCTTCATTATTCTTGGTTTGACCGATACGCTGCCCGATAAACTCCATAGCCTCGACTGGATTCATGTCGGCCAAGTACTTTCTCAATATCCACATGCGTTGAATGGTGCTTTCGTCAAGCAATAGGTCGTCTCGTCTAGTTGATGATGAGATGAGATCAATTGCGGGGAATATGCGTCGGTTGGATATTTTTCTATCTAACTGAAGCTCCATATTGCCCGTACCCTTGAATTCTTCGAAGATCACTTCGTCCATTTTTGACCCCGTCTCAGTAAGTGCGGTGGCAATGATGGTTAGTGAACCTCCGTTTTCGATATTACGGGCTGCTCCGAAAAAGCGCTTGGGCTTGTGCAGGGCATTGGCGTCAACACCTCC
>JALRKC010000129.1:539-827 GCA_023254955.1 Candidatus Nanopelagicales bacterium
TGCTAGGCGTGTGATAGAGTCTAATAGAATTACCACGTCGTGTCCGCATTCTACTAATCGCTTGGCCTTTTCGATTACGATGTTGGCTACGCGAACGTGTTCAGCGGCCTCTTTGTCAAAGGTTGAAGCAACTACCTCTCCGCGAACGTTGCGCTGCATGTCGGTAACTTCTTCAGGGCGCTCGTCGATCAGAAGAATGATTTGATAGACTTCGGGATGATTCGCAGCAATGGCGTTAGCGATGTCTTTTAAGAGCATCGTTTTACCGGTTTTGGGTTGGGCTACAAT
>JALRKC010000012.1 GCA_023254955.1 Candidatus Nanopelagicales bacterium
GACCTCTCTGAACAAGTGCAGCTCTTTATTACCGAAACTCTTCAAGATTATGTGTCTGCAGCAACAGGTGAAGGTTTTGAAGAAGAGTGGGATTTGGATGCGCTCTGGAGGGCATTCAAGACGCTGTACCCAATAAGCATTACCCATGAAAAGATTCGCAGTGATTTAGGTGGCACGATTGATCAAGCTTCGATTATTGAAGCAGTAGTAGCGGATGCCTTAGCTGCATATCGAGTAAGAGAGACCACGCTTTCCCCAGTTGTTATGCGTGAATTGGAACGACAAGTGATGCTTGCGGTCTTAGACAAGAAATGGCGAGAACATCTTTATGAGATGGACTACCTGCAAGAGGGAATAGGTCTTAGAGCAATGGGGCAAAGAGATCCATTAGTGGAGTATCAAAGGGAGGGCTATGACCTATTTGTAGCGATGATGGATTCAATTAAAGAGCAAGTAGTGGGGCTGGTCTTTAACGCGCAAGTGAATTTAAGTGACCCAACAATCCCAAAGCCTAAAGAGGACAACCTGCAGTATTCGGCACCATCACTAGATACAAATGGCTCAACTGGGCTAAAGAGTACGCCAGTTGCTCGTGGTGAGACAGTTGGCAGGAATGAACCATGTCCTTGTGGTTCTGGGAAAAAATATAAGAAGTGTCACGGACTTAAGGTATAGCCATCTCGCTTATCAGAGCAGCGCGGTTAAAGATTTTAACGAGTGCTGTGTTGAAAAAGTACATTAAAATAAGATTTTTGAACTAATAGTGAACTTTCACGCTACCAATAGCTCAGTACACCGCCATCTATCAGATTCCGCTACTAGACGCATAGCCATTGCTCTTCCTCTCAAACCTTTTTGAATCACAGCGCTGGCATTAACAACGGTTTCATTCAATTGAGACACTTGAACACACCTCAAGAGTGGCCGAACCCTTTTAGCATCAGATTGGTGCTTGATTGCTTGCCTTTCAACAGAGCAATAAACATCAAAAGCTAGATAACGGATTAATTGAAACGCTGGGCGATCACCAACGAGAACTTCTGCTATACCTATTGCCAATTGTTCAGTCCAGGTTTTTGGATCAGGAAGCTTGCGTAAAGAAGCCTCGTCAATCTCTAGCGGGGGAAAGGTTAAACATAGTTCTAAATCGAATTGCTCTTGTAGGAAAATTAACTTTGATTGCTTGGGTGGAGCAATGTTGCTAATGATCTGACCGACTTTGGCTACTGGCTTTAGTTGCATTTCTTGACGACCCCCAGATTGCGAGGGGGTACTGTCTAACACTTCTGCATTTTTGTCAAGCGAACTCACCTAAAGTGACCAACAGTCACAAATAACTTGCCAATATTTACCAGTTAGTACAACATGATCCAAATGAAAAGTGACTTTTTAAGCAGTGTCGAGAAAAATATAGAATTGCAGGCGGCAGGCTTGGTTGCACTTGCTAGAGAAGAATTCGCCTTCGCCGAAGCTCGCGGCGAAATTGCTCATCAAATTTTAGCTGACAGATTACGCGCGCGAATAAACGTTAATTTAGAAATACTAGTCATGGATATGGGTTGGCAAAAATTAAAAATCTTGCAGGCCAATAGCGATCATCTTTTAGCAGTAGATGAATCAAGAGTCTATGCAATTAAGTTGTCAAGTCTGATAGCAATAAAAAATCTGAATATCTCTACAAAACCAGCAAATAGATTAGAAGAAAGTTGGAGTCTAAACTCAACGCTTAGGCAGTGGATGATTTCTCATTCAGTAGTTAGCTTTCTTCTACCTAATTCTCTGTCGTTAAGCGGTGAGATTAAGCGAATTTATCAAGATCATTTTGAAGTTGAATCCGAGTTTGGGGACGTGGCACTAACGCAATCTAATTTTTTAGTAGCGGTGAAATCTCGTGAAGTTTAAAACAAAGCCAAGAGCGTTGTTACCAGATCGGCGTAAACTCATGGCTACTTTTGGAATACTTTTAATTTTAATTAGCTTTACTATTATGTACCGCTCACTTCAAGGTGCCAAGCAGCGTAACGGGGCAATAGTCGCTGTGCGAGATTTACCTTTTGGTCAGGTAATAAGCAATGAAGACGTCAAAACCATCTGGGTGGACTTATCACAGGCACAAGGATCATATCCGGTAGCTGAAGAAGTTGTGATCGGTAAGACGGTTGCAAGAAATATCTATGCAAATGAATTGATTTCAAATTCAATGCTCGGCAGTGATAAAAACTTGCGTACAGTAGCAATGCAGCTGCCTTTAGGCAGTGTTCCTCCAAATTTGCAAATCAATGACACCATAGATCTGTGGTGGGTTAATCCTGAGACACTTCAGGCTGAAAATTTAATGAGTTCAATTAACACGTCAGAGGTAATTAAAGATGGATCAGGATATGCCAGCACGATTACTGTAGTTGTGGCAGTAGTTCCAAATCAGGTGGGCAATCTCATTGCGGCCATGAAAACAGAAACGATCGAGGTGGTGAAGCATGAGAGCTGAGATTCTATTGGCAATAGATGATAAGAATTGGGAATTGGAAATGGGAAGAGCTGTTTCAGAATCTAATTTAATAAGAATTGCTAGGCGCTGCGTAGATTTAACGGAAGTCTTCACAATGTTAGAAGTAGGCGAATATCGAGCAGTGATTCTTTCCAGTGAACTGGCTGGTTTAGATTTAGAAACTGTCGAGAGAATTAAGAGCAAAAATTCGCTTGCGATTGGTATTTTTAATGAAATAGAAATCGAAAAATATGACTTTATGTCAGAGTTAGATTTTGATGCAGTTTTAGGATTTTATCCAGATGATGATTCATTCATTAATAACCTAATTTATATCTTAAATCAAGATTTTAGCTACCAGGGCGCTGAAAAAACTCCAGAGCAAATTCCCGGCCTGATTGCAGTTTGGGGATCGGAAGGCGCTCCAGGAAGAACTAGTTTGGCTATTGATCTGGCAACTTATTTGAATAGAAAATCACAAAACTGTTTGTTAATTGATGCGGATGCTAGCGCGCCCGCAATAGGAGCGAGCTTAGGAATTTCTGAGGAAATCTCTGGGCTAAGTGCGGCTATTCACTTGGCACAAAAAGGTAAGTTAGCTAAGGATTCATTAACAGATTGCTTGGAGTTTAGTCGAGACAACACTCCAGTGTTAACTGGAATCTTAAGAGCTAATCGTTGGATGGAGCTGAGAGGAAGTGGATTTGAAAAACTATTAAGGATAGCTGCTAGGAGATTTCCATTTCAGGTAGTTGATACCAATGCGACTCTTCCTGACGAAAAGGATTCTAATTACCCAGAATTTGATGCCACACATAGGTTTGGGCATCTTTTGCCTCTATTTAGCTTGGCGGAAGAGATAATTTTTGTGGTTAAAGCTACTCCACTTGGCATCATTCGAGCGGCTGAAGTGCTTGGTAACCAAAACTTACTAGATTTTAGAAAATGCACTGTGATTGTTAATCAATTCGATGATTTGAATTTTAAGAGAGATGATAGGGACTTAATCTATAAAGTTCTACAGAGATTTGTTAATAAGAATCAAATCTGGTTCCATCAAAGTCATCCAAATGCCTACGCCCAAGGATGGCTTAAAGGAAGTAGTGGCTATTCGTTGATCAAGGGCGAAATAGAGCTAACAGAATATTTTGAAAGCTTTGTTACTCAGAGAGAAATTGAATTTGCTAGGCAAATCAATCGAAATTCTAAAAATGTTGCCTAAAATGTCTGTTAACTAAGTCTAGCTCTGCTGTTGAGATATCTTCCCAAATAATTTCTGCAAATTTTTCAATCTTTTCGTTGAAAAATGGCACACTCGATTTAATTTTTAAATTTATTTCTACAGAAGTTCCAGGATCAATATCTAGGAGTCGTAATTGTCCAAAAATTTCTATGGGAGCTCGTTCAATATTTATTTTAATTTGCGCTTCATCTTGATTTGAGTTCCAAATAAAGACCTCTTTTGCCAAAATTCTTTCATCGATAAAATTTCGTGCTAATTTAGGTATTTCTCGTTCAAATTCTCTAACCAGCGTTGTTTTTAGTGTGTTTGTTTCTGCTGTTTTAATGAAATCAAGAACTTTTGAATTTGTTGACTCAGCCTTCTTGATACTAAAATCTTGACTTGTTAGTAATTCAAAAATTTGAGCCTTAGTTGCCGAGATTTGTACTTTCGTTTCTAAAACTCGAGTCACACGCAAAAACTACTTTCGAAGTATTTCAGTGAGCTTCCAGGCAGAGGGGAGTAGCAAGCCAGCCGCTATCGCTTTGAAGATATCACCAAGCACAAAGGGAATAACGCCTACCGAGAGCGCTGATAAAAGATTAATATTTGCATAAAAAATCAAGCCAAGTACACCAAAGACATAGATGACTAGGGAACCTAAAAAGTAACTAATAAATACATTACGAAATCGATTAGTTGTAAATTTATTTGCTAAGTGACCCGCCAGAATAGAAGCAAAAATAAAGCCCACTAAGTAGCCACTGGTTGCTCCATAAATTGCGCTTAGCCCGCCTTTTCCGTCAGCCATTATTGGCAGGCCAGCTAAGGCTAAGGAAAGATAAGCGACTTGAGAAATTGCTGCTCTTTGTGCGCCTAGCGCAGCTGCTCCAAGCAAAATTACAAACGTTTGTAAAGTTAAGGGAACTGGGGTGAAAGGTAAATAAATTGCCACTTGTGCAGCAATCGCAGTCAAGGCAACCATCGCAGATATTTCTACAAACGCTGCTACTTTAGTTTTTTCAAACCATCTATCCACAATTACAGTCGGCATAATTAAACTAACCATTTCTCTCCTCGTAACTACTCTAGCTAGCCTTATGTCTACCAGTCGACTTCTGATCGGTTTGGGGGATTTGCACCCGAACGTGAGCAAGTGATAGCAGCCGTTGATAGAGAATTTTGAAGAATCTTAATCCAAACAGTTTCCGAAATATCGGGCGACAGTCCGTGTCGGCTTAGCAAATTACCCTCTAGGAGTTGAGTTAAAGTTGCCGCGGTGAATGTATCTCCGGCGCCAATGGTATCCACTAGATTGATCTTTTTTGCCGAGAAAGCGAACTCAATACCGTTGTCCAAATATAAAGTTGCCCCATTTTGCGCCTGAGTAACGATGACGGCACCTGCACCGAGCGAAAGCCAACGCCGAGCTATCGCTTCATTAGACATTTTCTCATCAAGCCACTCAAGGTCTTCATGACTTAACTTAACGATGTCACTTAGTGCAACAATTCTTTCAACTCTTGCTTTTAGCGCGACGGGGTCTGAAACTAAATTAGGTCTTATATTTGGATCGAAACTTATACCAGCCAACCTCCTGGACTTGACATTTTCAATCCAGCGCTCGATAGCACTCGCTCCAGGCTCCACTGCTGCAGCAAGAGAGCCAAGATGAATTACTTCAACATCCTTGGGCAGGTCTGTTGTTAGTTCGTCATCCCTCCAGCCAAAATCAGAGCACCCTGTTAAATCAGCGAAATAATTTGCTGATCCATCGCCTTGTATTTTTGCTTCAATAATTAACGCGCGATCTTCAACTTCAATGCTAGGAGCTAAATCCACTCCAGATCCGATTAAGTATTTTTTTATTTGTTGACCTGTTGAGTCCTGTGAAATTCTACCTTTAAAGTAACTTTTTATTCGTAGTCGTGACAAGGCAAGAGCGGTATTGGCGGGACTACCGCCAAAGATCCGCTTTTGCCCTCCACCTAGATCAGTTACTTCATCAACTAAGGCTTCACCGATGACCAAACTAGCTTTTTGCAAAGTGGGTTATCGATCTACTTAACTGATGGCTTTTTGGTCTCCGATTGCTGAGAACAAGTGAACCTTCGAAGGCTTTGCTCGCAATTGAGTTCCTGCACGATAACGGTCATTTCCCTTAACTCTGGCAACGATATCGGTGTCAGTGCCTTCGATCTTTCCGTAAACAAAAGCATCGGCACCTAACTCTTCAACCAAGTTTACGATGAAAGGAATTCCGCTAGATCCAATTTCAAATTCCTCAGGTCTAACCCCAACAAGAATTTGATTATTGGTAGCGCTTCTTGCTTCACGAGAAACTGGCACATCAAAGTCACCGATAGAGGTTCCATTTTCTGTGAGGCCTGTTGTGAATACATTCATCGCTGGAGATCCAATGAATCCGGCCACGAACGCATTAGCTGGTGTGTCATAAAGGGCTCTTGGGGAATCCACTTGTTGCAATAGACCATCTTTCAAGACCGCCACTCTGTCACCCATTGTCATAGCTTCGACCTGGTCGTGGGTTACATAAACAGTGGTAGTTTGTAAACGTTTTTGCAGTGCAGCAATCTGGGTGCGAGTCTGAACACGCAATTTTGCATCTAAGTTTGAAAGCGGCTCATCCATTAAGAAGACTCGTGGGTTTCTAACAATTGCACGACCCATTGCCACACGCTGGCGCTGACCACCAGAGAGGGCCTTTGGTTTTCTTGTTAGATATTGTTCCAAATCTAGGAGTTTGGCTGCTTCATTCACACGTTTTTCGATCTCTGACTTATTCATTTTTTGAATCGTCAAAGCAAATGCCATGTTTTCAGCCACGGTCATGTGTGGATAAAGAGCGTAGTTCTGGAAAACCATTGCCACGTCTCTATCTTTAGGAGCTACGTCAGTCACATCTTGTCCACCGATGTAAATAGCACCAGCGTTAGTTGGCTCAAGTCCAGCTAACATGCGAAGGGTTGTGGATTTTCCACAGCCTGATGGTCCAACTAACACCAAAAACTCACCAGACTCGACAGTCATATTCAACTTGTCTACAGCTGGGGCATGTGTTTTTTCATAAATGCGAGTTGCATTTTCGAAACGTACTTCAGTCACGGCAAACTCCTGTTCAGGTAAGTGTCCTACCGGTTTTTAGATAACTTAGTAGATGAGTAGATAAATGGGCAAGTGACCTAGGGGTTTATTTCACCGGCGTCGCTTATTTAGTGCCCATTTGATTATCTTGGCTACCAGCAAGAGCAGCGCCACTGCCAGAATCCACGGAAGCACAAGCCCCAGGTAGGTAGTGCTGTTTCCCAAGGCGAGAAGCACGCTTTCAAATCCTCTTTCTAGCCCAGCCCAAAAGCCAATTGGTGTTGCTGAATCCAAGGCATCCTTACGCAATAAGTAAACATAGATAGAAGCTAGTGTCACTTGGTCGCTTAAATACTTTTGCTGAGAAAGCAAACCATCGAGTTCGGCTTGTCGCTCGGCCAACGCAGACTCTGCCGCGATTAGGTCTGCAACATTTGTTGCTTCTTGCACTAATTGCTCTAGGCGAGATATCGAATTCTCTAGAGAGTTAATGCGGGCCTCAAGATCCACGCTTTGCAGCGTGACATCAGTACTTGAGACGTTAAGTGCTTCAACATTACCTAATTTAGTAACTTCATCAATGAATACTTGGTAGCTTTCAACGGGAATTCGAACCAATAGATTTGCACTTGTAACTTTTTCTTGGGTTGGATCGGTAAATTGAGATTGATCATCAATTCGACCTGCTAAAGATTCCGTTAGAGCAACTACTTCGGGAATGCTTTCTGTAATTTCATCAACTCTTAAGGTGACTGAGCCAGTTTGAATAATTTGACGATCAGGAGCGAATTCTTCAACTCTTCCAATTTCCATCGAATCTGAAAGCGCGGCATCGCTTGCTTCCGAAATATTTGTGACTGGGCTCGAGCAAGCAGTAAGGGCTGTTGCAGCTATCAAGGCAACAAAAGAAGATTTTGCTTTTAACAAGAAGACTCCCATTTCAATTTGTACGTAATTATCCTCTCCTGGGATAACAAAGATCGCTAACCACGCCTAAGGTGGTCACTACCCGCTATCTGCTCTAAGGCATGTAACAAAATCGGCTCAATTGCCTTAAGCGCATCATTCACACCGCCAAGTGATCCCGGGAAATTTATGATCAGCGATTTTTGCGCGACCCCAGCTACTGCGCGTGAAAGTGAACTGTTAACCACTCCTTTAGCCAAACCAAATTCTCGAATTAAGGCGGCGATCCCAGGAGCATCACGCTCTATAACTTGCTTTGTCATTTCTGGAGTCAGGTCGGAAGGGGAAAGGCCAGTTCCACCATTGGTGATTATGAGGTGAAAGCCAGTTGCTACTGCTGACTGCAAGGCGTCTTTTACCGCTTCGCCATCTGGCACGATTATCGGCATTGGGCAATCTAGCCCCCAAGATTTTAATTTTTCTACGATCGCTGGGCCCGAAGTATCTTCCCAAACACCATTAAAACTTCTGGTAGATACGGTGATTACTTGAGCGCGGTAAATTGCAAAATCATTCATTTTCTAGCAAGGTAGTGCGTCGAGGGGTGGCAAATCTTTCGCCAACTTCTTTTAACTCGTCAGAGACAATCTTCTTTAACTTCTTATCGCTTGCCAAAATAGCTTTTAGCTCTGCAATGCTCTTATTTAATTCAGCCTGCTCTGCTTCAAGTTCAATCTTTGAAGTTTTCGTTAAGCGACGTAAGGGCATTTCTAAAATGTAGTTTGCTTGCAGTTCACTTAATTTGAAAGTTTTTATCAACTTTTCCCGCGCCATTTGGGTGTCTTGGCTACCACGAATGATTTTTATTACTTTGTCTATATCAACAATTGCCAAAAGCAAACCATCAACTAAGTGCAAACGATCATTAGCTTTATTTAATCTAAATTCGCTTCTTCTAGTTACTACCGCAAGTCGATGTTTCAGATACACCTGAAGTAGTTCGGCCAGCCCGAGAGTTCTTGGCTTGCCATCTACTAGCGCCACTGAATTTATTGAAAAGGATTCCTCCATTGGGGTAAGTCGATACAACTCAGCTAAAAGTTCGTCTGGCTCATGACTTGATTTGACTTCGATCACCAGTCGTAAGCCTTTTTCTCCATCTGTTAAGTCAATAACTCTTGAAATTCCTTTAAGTTTTTTGGATTCAACTAAGGACTTAATGCGATCAATGACTCGCTCGGCTCCAACATTGAAAGGTAATTCGGTTATCACAATACCTTTTTTACGAGCCGTTACTGTTTCGATTGTGGCTTTTGCGCGCATTTTGAAAGTTCCACGGCCGCTAAGGTAAGCTTCGCGAATATTCGCCAACTCCAAAATTTCACCGCCACCAGGTAAATCTGGACCTGGAACAAATGACATTAATTCATCTAACGAAGCTTTTGGATTTTCGATGTAATGACGCAAGGCAGCAATCACTTCACCCAGATTGTGGGGTGGCATATTCGTTGCCATACCAACAGCGATACCGCTAGCTCCATTAACTAAGAGATTGGGAAAGGCGGCGGGCAAAACGCTTGGTTCTACTTCACGTCCGTCGTAGTTAGCACGAAAATCAACTACATCTTCATCTAGTGATTCAGTCATGCTGAGAGCAGCTGCAGTCAAGCGACATTCGGTATAACGCATTGCGGCTGGGCCATCATCTAGCGAACCAAAGTTACCTTGGCCGTCAATCAGTGGTAGTCGTAAAGAAAACGGTTGTGCCATTCTCACTAGTGCGTCATAAATAGCGCTATCGCCATGCGGGTGCAACTTACCCATCACTTCGCCAACGACTCGTGCGCTTTTCACGTGGCCACGATCAGGTCGCAAACCCATCTCGTTCATCTGAAAAAGTATGCGTCTTTGAACTGGCTTTAAACCATCTCTTGCGTCTGGTAATGCTCGCGCGTAGATAACCGAATAGGCGTACTCTAAAAAGGATTCACGCATTTCATCTGATACATCAATATCAATGATGCGCTCAGGAACATTAAGATCTAAAGTTGTTTTTTTTGGGGACAATTAATTAAACCTTATTCGTTTGTTTTTGATCCTGATCCAAATAAAATTTCATCCCAACTTGGTACTGAAGCTCGCTTGGGTTTTGGATTTGGTTTTTCTTCTACGCTCTCTGTAGGAGTTGATGCTGATTCAGAAGCGGTTTCAGTGAGTTCTTCCGTAGGGCTGAACATAGATGTTTTAGCTAAATCTGGCTTTGGCAGCGGCATGGTTTGCGCAGCTGGGTCGCTTTGACCTTCCGGTGTAACCCATGAGGGAAGCTCAGGATCACTCTCATTGGCTGGAGTTTGCGGCACTGCTACCAAGCGAGGAGCTGGTTTAACGTCTTCAGTTAATTCTTCGGGGCTATCTATTAACCAGCGAGCAACTTCATTCAAAGGAGCGATGGTTGCCACAGCAGAGTCAAAAACCCAATGTGCCTCACTTTCACCTTTTTTTCCCATAAATGAAAGTGCAATATTCCATCTGCCATCTTCACGCCGCCAAGAATCCCAACGCATCGAGGTGACGGCGCCACCACCATTTGCGACTCTTTCCTGAACAATGTCATTGAAGTTTGCGCTGCCACGAGCTCTTCTTATTTCAGTTTGTCTTGCTTTCTCAGAGATGAAGTAGCGCTCCTGCAAGACAGGTTGTTCGTATTTTCTGATACGGCCTAACTCAATCCCGGTCACTTGGGCAAGGTCTTCCGCGGTAATTCCTGCACGAATTCGAGATTGGATTTCGGCAACAGTTAAGTTTTGATTTGAGTCTTGTTCTTGCGGCTTAGGACGCTCTTTCCATTGACGTACCGCATCACGAATTTCGTCACCTATTTCAATTTGATAGTCGATTCCATCTGAATCTCTAAGATGCAAAAAAGCGCCATCATCACTTAGTTTTGTGAATCGCAAGGCGCGCAAAAGATACTCCTTTTATAACAAAAATTCTTAACCCAACCTTAGACAATTCTCGAGCAAAATCGCTTTTAATTTTGAATAGGCTCGTCGGCGCGCCTTAACCATGGGAGAGAAATCACAGTTAACAAAAATCCCACTAGCCCCGATAGTGACACAAGCCAAAATGCCACACTAGATCCAGCTTCATCAATAAGCCAGCCGGCCAAGGGAGCTGTTAGTGATAATCCCAATCCAGATCCCGTATTTGCCCAAGCTAAGCCTTCAGTTAGTTGGTCTCTATTCACCAATCTGCCCACCAAGGTATAACCAGTTATCAAAGCAGGACTAATCGCTAATCCTGCGATTAATAAAACTGGAAACATTACTTTAAAACTATTAATGAATGGTAAAACAAAAAGTGATAGTGAGAAGAAAAACATGGTGATTGTGAAGCGCGTGGAAATAGCCCCTGTGAAATTTGCTGTCCCAAAAATTACGCCAGCAACTAGCGAACCAAAAGACCAAACCGCAATTAAAGCTCCAGCTAAATTTTTATTGCCCAGCTCTTGAGAGAACGCAACAACAACTAATTCTGCAGCTCCCCACACTCCACCGAACAGCATAAAGATAAAAAAGACACTCATCATTCCAGGCATCAAAATTGCTGCTTTACTGCGTTTAATCTCTTTCGAATGCGGTGGTGGTTCAGTTGCTCGCTGCGTGGTTAACCAGATGCTTCCACCGGTAACCAAAATTATTGTAAGAAATAATCCCGAGGCATCAAAAACTGAAACACAAAGAACAGTGACAATCGGTGGGGCTAAGACAAATATGACCTCGTCAACCACGCTTTCAAAGGCAAATGCCGTGTTGAGTTGACGATCTGATTTTGTGATGAACATCCAGCGGGCGCGAATCATGGGACCAATACTGGGCATAGCAAGCCCAGAAAGAATCGCACTTACAACAATCCAGGCAAAAGAAGATCGAAGTAAAACTAGCCCTACTAAAAGAGAGAGGCTAATTGAATGAATACTCAAGATGATCGGAATTACTCGCCGTTGTCCTAGGCGGTCTGCAAAGCGAGATGAGACTGGTGCGCCAACTGCTGCCGAAAGCGACAAAGTTGCTCCAACAACTCCAGCTAAAAAATAACTATCAAATCGTGATTGAACTAAAAGAACCGTAGCTAACCCATACATAGCCATGGGAGATCTGGCGATAAATCCAGCGAGGGAGAATTTCTTGCTACCAGGCAGGCTCAAAATCGCTTTATAGGTTTTGAACACGAGTCAAATGCTACGGCCTCGGGGCAAGTACGCTAAGTACCGATGGAGCAATCATTAATAAAACAACTTGAATTCATGGCATTAGAGATTGCCGAAGCCACCGGAAAGCTTCTGGTAAATGATCGCCCAAAAGATTTAAGTGTTGCCACTAAAACATCAGAAACTGACATCGTCACGGCTATGGATAAAGCCGCGGAGGCTTTTATCGTAGAGCAAATTAAAAGCCAACGCCCGCACGATGTTTTTCTGGGCGAAGAGGGGTCGGTAAACAATTCCAAGACGCCGAGCAATGTGAAGTGGGTAGTAGATCCAATCGACGGCACAGTTAACTATCTGCATCGACATCCGATCTGGTCAGTTTCAATCGGAGTCAAAGTCGACAACATTACCCAAGTTGGCGTAGTCCATGCCCCCTTGCTTGGTGAAACTTACTTGGCGGTTAAAGGTGAGGGAGCGTATTTAATTAATCAATTAGGTAAACAAAAAATTCAGATAACTCGAAATACCAACTTGGCTCATACATTAGTTGCAACAGGATTTAGTTATGAGAAAGAAAAAAGAAAAAAACATGGTCAAGTAATTCTAGAAATTTCAGATCAGGTAAGAGATTTTCGGAGAGATGGCTCAGCTGCTATTGACCTTTGCATGGTGGGTTTGGGAAGAGTTGACGCTTATTTTGAAACTGGTTTACATCCCTGGGATTACACGGCAGGTGCGCTTTTTGTAGAAGAAGCGGGTGGTAAAACTGGAGGCTTACCGGGAGCACCATTGTCTGATGAGCTGGCAATTGCAGCTAATCCAGGAGTGTTTGATGATTTTGCTACTTTAATTCGCGAGAATTATAAAAAATATTACTAATCTATTCGCTTCAACCCAGTTTTAAATCTTTCACTCAACTGTAAATAATTTTCAACAGATGCAGCAAAAGAACCTGGCTCAAAAGCATTTTCTTTAATTTTTACAGGCACACCTAGCGCTAAGGAAAAGGCAGGAATTTGCTTGCCCGGCGAAACCACCGAGCCCGCTGCCACTAATGAATTCGCCCCAACTGTTACTCCCTCTAAAACGGTTGAGCCAGAGCCGATTAAGCAATCGTCTGCCACGGTGCAGGCTTCTAAGTGGGCGTTATGGCCAATTACGCAACGAGCCCCAATGACGGTTGCCTGTTCATTGCGACAATGAATAACAGTTCCATCTTGGATGGAGGTGTCCTTACCGATTGAGATGTAATTACTGTCTCCCCGCAATACCGCGCAAGGCCAAATGGAGGCCCCAGCGCTTATGCGAACATCGCCAATAATGACTGAATCTGGATGGATATATACAGTTGGATCAATCTCGGGGGTTAGATCAAATAATGAATAAATCGGCATGAAATAAATTGTCCCCCTGACTGGTTTAAGTCTTCAAGGGAGCCCTACTGTGTCTTAACTCACCGCAGCAAAAATGTGCGAAAGTGAGCGTGATAGGGCACAATCCTCGCAAGTATTAGCAAAAGGAGATTGAGAGACCGTGGCAACAGATTATGATGCCCCGCGCAAGACTGACGAAGAGTTAGCCGAAGACAGTCTCGAAGAGCTTAAGGCGAAGCGGGCAGAGACAAATAACCCGCAAGCCGACGTTGATGAGAATGAAATCAGCGAAACTATCGAATTACCTGGCGCAGACCTTTCCGATGAATCACTTTCAGTAAAGGTGGTTCCTAAACAAGCTGATGAATTCACTTGTTCAAAGTGTTTTCTCGTGATGCACCGCAGTCGCCTGGCTAGCGAAAAAAAAGGTGTGATGATCTGCGACGAATGCGCTTAAGGTTTCTCTTTTTCTAGAAATTTCTGAACGAGCATCTGAGCGAGCGCAATAAAGGTTGTCAGCGCGATGGCCCATAGCAGGTTGTCTGAATAATTTCCTGGATTTTTTTTGCTGGGAGGTTTATGACCAGTAGCTTTGGTGAAGGTGCTGGTGGACACTTTTTTTGCGAGCAAGGTTGCCAATGGTGTCAAGATAGGAGTCAATAACCTAGCGCTGAACGATTGCGAACTCTTTGCCATAGACTCTATTGTCGCAGAGCCCAATACCGCTCAAGAAAGGACCAGAGTGTTACGCGTTCCTATCTTGAAATTAGATCCAGCTGCAGTGATCCCGGTGCAAGCAAATCAACATGATGCAGGCTTTGATCTTTATTCCATTGAAGAAGTAAATCTTGAACCTTTTGGTAGGGCCATGGTGAGAACTGGTATCGCAATTGCGCTACCGGAGGGAACTGTTGGCCTGGTACATCCACGATCAGGTTTAGCGATTAAAAAAGGTTTGGCAGTACTTAACTCCCCGGGAACAATTGAT
>JALRKC010000130.1 GCA_023254955.1 Candidatus Nanopelagicales bacterium
CATCTAAAATATGAGTTGATATAATGATTGCTTTGGATTTTGATAAATCTTTGATTAATTTTCTAACTTCAAACTTTTGTAATGGATCTAAACCATCAGTTGGTTCATCTAAAATTAATAATTTAGGATCATGAATGAGCGCCTGAGCTATGCCAACTCTTCTTTTAAAACCCTTAGATAAGGTTTCAATCGGAACATCTTGTACTTCTTCTAACTGTAATTCTTTTATAACTCTTTCAATATTTTTTTTTGGCTCTTTTACCTGCCTCACATCACATACATATTGTAAATATAAGTTCGGTGAAAAATCTAAATATAAAGGTACGCCTGGAAGGTACCCAATAAGAGATTTTGCTGCAATAGGATCTTCGTCAATATTTTTATTATTTATCAATACTCTTCCTTGATCAGCCTTTAAATAACCTGTGATAATTCTCATAGAAGTTGTTTTTCCAGCTCCATTTGGCCCTAAGAAACCCATCACATCTCCCACTTTGACTGCGAAAGAGAGATTATTAATGGCTTTAAAATCGCCGAAAAATTTAGATATTCCCTCTACTTCTAACATTTTATATTTATTTGGTTTGTGTCTCTATTATTTCAATACTCTAATAAAAGAATATCTGACAAAAGGAACCATGCCTACCATGCTGATTTGTAAATATTATAAGCATCTTGTTCATTAATTTCTTTTGGGTTGTTGACAAGTAACCTGGTTTGTTTCATGGCATCTTTGGCCATGGTTTCGCAAGCAGACTCAGGTATATTTACATCTCTTAACCTTTGCTCTAAACCTAGACTTTGAGATAAAGAGGCTAGTTT
>JALRKC010000131.1:0-266 GCA_023254955.1 Candidatus Nanopelagicales bacterium
TCATCTCAGTTGGGTAAAACCGTCCCCCATTCTAAGTTGAAGATGCGATACTTATGAAGCCTCAAACGAGGCGCTCATCACAACGGATCGTCCGGCACGTACCTGCCGGTGAAGGAGTAAGAAATGGCATCAGTATCTTTTAAGGGTGCAACCCGCCTCTATCCAGGCGGAACCAAGCCAGCTGTAGACAAGCTGGATCTCGAGGTAAAAGACGGAGAATTCCTAGTTCTCGTCGGACCCTCCGGTTGCGGTAAGTCAACCTCTCT
>JALRKC010000131.1:276-814 GCA_023254955.1 Candidatus Nanopelagicales bacterium
CAGAATGCTCGCTGGCCTCGAAGAGGTAAACGAGGGCGGCATCTACATTGGCGACAGGGACGTCACCGATGTTCCACCAAAGGACAGGGACATCGCCATGGTGTTCCAGAACTACGCTCTCTACCCACACATGACCGTGGCTGAGAACATGGGCTTCGCGCTCAAGATTGCTGGTGTCAGCAAGGAAGAGCGTGCGGAACGAGTGTTGGAGGCAGCGAAGCTTCTTGACCTCGAGCCCTACCTAAACCGCAAGCCAAAGGCCCTTTCGGGTGGTCAGCGTCAGCGTGTGGCAATGGGTCGTGCGATTGTGCGTGAACCCCAGGTGTTCTTGATGGACGAGCCACTTTCGAACCTCGACGCCAAGCTTCGTGTTCAGACTCGTACCCAGATCGCGTCGCTGCAGCGCAGACTAGGTGTAACCACCGTTTACGTTACCCACGACCAGGTTGAGGCCATGACCATGGGTGACAGGGTCGCCGTCTTGAAGGACGGACTGCTCCAGCAGGTCGACTCACCTCGCAACCTCTACGACAAGCCA
>JALRKC010000132.1 GCA_023254955.1 Candidatus Nanopelagicales bacterium
AGAGGCTTGATTAGGTAAGGGGTCGCTACGGTGTTGTCGACGATCAGTGGCACACCGTTCTTATGTGCCACCGTCGCAACCTTTCTAATGTCGAGAATCGAAACCTTTGGGTTTCCGATGGTCTCGGCAAAGAAGAGCTTGGTGTTTGGCTTTACCGCAGCCTGCCACTCGTTTTCGTCATCCTGGTTCTCAACGAAGGTGACATCGATGCCGAGCTTGGCAAGGGTGTACTTGAACAGGTTGTAGGTGCCGCCATAGAGCGTGGAGGAAGAGACGATGTGGTCGCCAGCCTGGGCAATGTTTAGTACCGCAAAGGTCTCAGCTGCCTGACCGCTGGCAAGCAGCAGGGCTGCTGTGCCACCCTCCAAAGCTGCGATGCGCTTTTCAGCAACATCTTGGGTTGGGTTCATGATGCGGGTGTAGATGTTGCCGAACTCGGCTAGTCCAAACAGGTTACGAGCGTGCTCGGCCGAGTTGAAGGTGTAGGCAGTGGTCTTGTAGATAGGCACTGCACGTGCGTTGGTAGCTGGGTCGCTCTCGGCTCCGGCGTGGATCTGCTGGGTCTCGAAGCCCCAGTTTGCTGCATCAGTCATTTCCGTCTTTCCTTGGGTAAAGAAGTAATTGGTAAAACTATGAGGGATTGCGCATCGACGGGCAATCTTGCAGGTAACAAGAGGTAACTTTAGCCCAGGTGCTCCATCGCAAGCGAGACCAGTAGGGAAGAGCAGAGCGGCAGCACGGAGTCATCAAATGTAGCCTTCGCCGAGTGGTTTGTCGGTGCTGTTTGGTAGTCAATCTCGGGCGGGCAGGCGCCAA
>JALRKC010000133.1 GCA_023254955.1 Candidatus Nanopelagicales bacterium
ATCTTTATTGCCATTAATTGTAAGTTTATTTCCATCCACTTCAATATCTAAGTCATGCTCACTGAATCCTGCCACAGCAAGTTCAATGATAGACTCATTTTCTTTTTCTTGAATGATATTGTAGGGTGGGTAGTTTCCCTGAGAAGCGTGTTCTGTAATCAATCGGAATCTGTCAAACATTTCATCAAATCCAATTCCAAGATTCATAGGAAACGATAGCGAATACATGTTGTCCATAATAGTTCTCCTTATTTAAGCAAGACTGCATTCAATTTTTTGAGTCCCTACTTAGGCGACTCGTTCACAATATGTATAAGAGTTATCGTTGAATGGTCGATAACTTTTCAAATTTTTCAATACGAGTGGTGGGACTCGAACCCACACTGGACGGATTTTAAGTCCGTTGCCTCTGCCGATTGGGCTACACTCGCTCAAGAAGTTCTATTCCATCATTTGTACTATACCATATATCGTCGAACAATGCAACACACCAAGGTAAACAAATACAACATGGTTTACTTATTCGCATGTCACCGAAACGATTGAAACGATAATTAATCAATTTCAAATTATCCTTCGGTCCTCTATAACGAAGAAGTGCATCCAATTCTGAATGCACTTCGTCAAACCTATATCCATATTTCTTCGCCAGGGGATGCGTCCGAAAGTTATTCGTACCAACCGAAACAATCTCATTCTTACGAACGATGATAGACACATGCTTCTTCGGACGAGGAATGTCCAATGAAACAGGAAGAGCAATGTCAGTAAGTTTGTGAATCTTCGTTGGAGT
>JALRKC010000134.1 GCA_023254955.1 Candidatus Nanopelagicales bacterium
GAGGGCCCCGGCCTTCTACCGGGGGCTAGCTTTCGCTCTGTGATGCCCTATTGCTATTTAGTTGTGGTTGTAGCTGGCCTAGCCCTGGCGCTGCTTGTGACGAGGGTTCTCGCAGATCACCATCACGTTGCCGTGACGACGAATGATCTTGCACTTGTCGCAGATCTTCTTGACGCTGGGGTTAACCTTCATGCTCTTTACTTTCTACTTGTAGCGGTAGATGATGCGGCCACGGGTCAGGTCGTAGGTCGAAAGCTCCACAATCACGCGGTCCTCTGGGAGGATGCGGATGTAGTGCTGTCGCATCTTGCCCGAGATGTGGGCCAGCACGATGTGCCCGTTGGTCAGCTCTACTCGGAACATTGCGTTCGGTAGCGCCTCAACGACCGTGCCCTCGATCTCGATTACGCCGTCTTTGTTGGCCATGCACTCACTTATTCACTACTTTTTAGCGTCACGAACACGCGAAAGCTCTCAGAAAAAGTAGAAAGGATTTCACGCAGAAACGCCAAGGGACAATACTAGGGGGTTTATTTGGCGAATGCTAGTGCCAGATTAGAAAAATCTTGGCATTCTGACGCCTTTTTCTAATCCAGTGGAACCGGGGTGATTCCGTAGGGCTTTAGTCCCTCAAGTCCACCATCTTCAGCGGTCAAAACCCAGATTCCTTTTGAGTGGACAGCAATCGAATGCTCCCAGTGAGAACCGTCGGAACCATCCATCGTTTCCACGGTCCAGCCATCGTCTTGAACGAAGGTCTTCTGGTCGCCTGCAACAATC
>JALRKC010000135.1 GCA_023254955.1 Candidatus Nanopelagicales bacterium
GGGAGTGGCAACAGTGTTGTCGACGATGAGCGGCAGACCGTTCTTGTGGGCAACGCCGGCAACTTTGCGGATGTCGAGAATAGAGACCTTGGGGTTACCAATTGTTTCTGCGAAGAAGAGTTTGGTGTTTGGCTTCACAGCCTGCTGCCACTCATTCTCATCGTCCTGGTTCTCGACGAACGTGACCTCAATCCCTAGCTTGGCAAGGGTGTACTTAAAGAGGTTGTAGGTGCCTCCATACAAAGTCGATGAAGAGACGATGTGGTCGCCCGCCTGCGCGATGTTCAGAACTGCAAAGGTTTCAGCTGCCTGGCCACTGGATAGGAGCAAAGCTGCGGTTCCACCCTCCAAGGCTGCGATGCGCTTCTCAGCAACGTCCTGGGTTGGGTTCATGATGCGGGTGTAGATGTTGCCAAACTCGGCTAGGCCAAACAGGTTACGGGCGTGCTCGGCTGAGTTGAACGTGTAGGCAGTTGTCTTGTAGATAGGAACTGCACGGGCGTTGGTGGCTGGGTCGCTCTCTGCTCCGGCGTGAATCTGCTGGGTTTCGAATCCCCAGTTAGCTGCGTCAGTCATTAGCTCTTTCCTTGGTAAAAGAAGTGGTCAGTAAAACTATGTGTGATTGCGCTGCACTGGGCAATCCCGTAGGTAACAAGAAGTAACTTTAGCCGAGGTGCTTTAGCGCTAAAGAGGCAAGGAGTGCCGAGCAGAGCGGAAGAACGGAGTCGTCGAAGGTCGCCTTGGCAGAGTGGTTAGTCGGAGCACTCTGGTAGTCG
>JALRKC010000136.1 GCA_023254955.1 Candidatus Nanopelagicales bacterium
ATTAGCAAAGACGTTTGAGTTTGCAATGTCTGGAGCTTGACCAGTTGAAACCAAGGTCGCCAACTTGTCGTTTAATTGTTCCCAGTTCACTACTTCTACAGTTGCAGTTACACTTGGGTTTTGCTCCATAAATCTTGCAGCCAAATCATCGAAATATGGTTGCATCCGATCGGTATATTGTGCCATCACAATATAAAGATCAGTCGCTGGAATTTCACCAGCTACCTCAGTGGTGTCAGTTGAAGAAGAAGTATCTTCAGCAGCATCTTCCGAGGCGCCACTTGAGCAAGCGGCCAACAAAACTGCAAGAGCAGCAATGCCGGCGAGGCTTCGCTTTAAGCGCATTTTCCCTCCTTATAGGTAGATTGATTCGAATCTTACGCCTATAGGATTTAATTCAAAAGATGTATCCGACTTCGTTACAAGTTTGTAATGATTTTAAGAGCCTAACTCAGATTCCAATTGTGTGATCTTCGACAAGTGCCGAGGGGCATCGGGATTCAAGCCGCTCTGGGTTGCTAAGGCTTCGACCAGTAATTGAGCCTGAATTAGCGTTATAAAAACGTGGCTTAACTCGCTCCAAGTAGATTCACTATATATATAGGTATAGGGATCAGTTTGAGGGAAATCTCCAAAAATAATTGGTACCACCCCCGCCCCAAAGGCTCTTTTCGCGATAACTTCTAACTCGCGGTTTGACCGATGACTTTGTCCATTAGTGAAAATCAGTAAATTCTCATCTTCTTCAAACAGCGCTTTGGTGCCGTGCTGAAG
>JALRKC010000137.1 GCA_023254955.1 Candidatus Nanopelagicales bacterium
ATAAGTCTTATATAGGTCAGACTATACAAACATTTAATAAGAGATTAAATGATCATAAAAATGGTAAACCATATTGCAGAAAATTAAAAGAAGCTATAGACATTTTTGGTTTAGATAATTTTAAAAAGGGTATAATATGGGAAGGCGACAACTATATGTTAGATGAAATGGAAAAGAAATACATAAATCAGTATAATACATTATATCCAAATGGTTATAACCTTTCATCTGGTGGTGGTAGAGGGGAACATAGGTCAGATAATACAATAAGATTAATGACAAAAAAACAAAGAGAATATACAAAAAATAAAAATAATGGTTTACTCGGATACATAAAGGAAAATTTATCTAAAGTAAACGGAAAAACAACGTCATGGACTTTTTCTTACAACAAGGGTAGAATAGCAAATTTTAAAACAAAAGATGAAGCACTTAAATTTCAAATAAAATACACGGAAGATCCAGATAAGTTCAATCGAGAACGTAATAAAACTCGCGTTGCAAATGGGGAAGGTGGTGTATATAAAAAACGTAATAAATGGATTGTATCTATTTTTTCAAACGGAAAAAACAAATACTATGGTACATACGCAACACAATCAGAAGCCATAAAGGTGAGAAATTCAATTTTACATACATGAGAGTGTATCTAAAAAGGAATATTCCCACTGGGTATTGATCCCAGCTCTTTATCTTTCTCCTATTTTAGAATTTAAATTCTAATAAAGTATACATTAAAGTATAAGGATAATGATCTAACCAATGATCT
>JALRKC010000138.1 GCA_023254955.1 Candidatus Nanopelagicales bacterium
GTTGTTTTTTCCTTTTATCTTTCCTCAATTTATAGATTTTAATCAAAATTTTATTGTTCAGTTTATAATACTAATTTTCACATATATATTTTTAGATTTCTTTTCCCTTCTAGGGTATGCGGTATTAGCTCAAAAACTAATTATATGGTTAAAAACAAATCCTAAAGTTATTAATAGAATTTCAACAGCTGTTTTAATTTTTATTGCATTCTTGATCTCTATTTCAAATAACTATTAATTTCGCCAATTAGTCGTCAGCATAATTTTTAAATACAACTTGAAAGAGTAAATTGAATGTTATTGTTTGTTAGATAAAACCAATTATAATAATTTTTTAAATTTAAACTAAACGTAAGGATATAAAATGTTTAAAAAGATTAATTCTATTTTACTAGCATTTGCATTTGTTATTGTAACAAGTGCTACTTCAGCTTTCGCATCGTGCGAGTCTGGTGAACGTGTTGTTAAATTATCACATGTAACTGGTGGTACAACTCACCCTAAAGTAGTAGCTGCAAATAATTTTGCAGAAAGAGTAAACAAAGAGCTTAATGGAAAATTATGTGTTGAAGTTTATCCAAATAGTACATTATTTGGAGACTCTAAAGAGCTAGAGGCACTTCTTTTGGATGATGTGCAAATGTTAGCTCCATCACTTTCAAAATTTGGTTCATATACTAAAAAGTATGGGGTGTTTGACCTGCCATTTATATTCAAAGATATGGATGCAGCTATGGCATTTACTGCATCTAAAGAAGGTAAAGATTT
>JALRKC010000139.1 GCA_023254955.1 Candidatus Nanopelagicales bacterium
AAAACGTAACTATGCTTTTGCAAGTTGTCCATAGCCGTGGGCATCTCGCAGAGATTCCCGGCTCAAGCACAACAGTTCTAGTCCCTTCGATATTGGCCCTTGTGGCCCATGTTTTTGGCGTCTAGGATTTAGGTCCGCAGATTGCTTTTCTGCCCCGAAATCTCAGGGAAACCAGAGATTGCGGAAAGGTCAAGAAATCTGTAGGCTTGTGAAGTTGCTCTGGATAGGACCCGAGAGGGAAATTTCAGAAGCATCCGATCTTTGAGAACTCAACAGCGTGCACAATGTCGATGCCAAAAATCCTCGGCTAGAACTTCGGTTCTAGTAGAGATTCCTTTTGGATAAAGACGAATTGTCAGTAGACAGTTCATTAGCCAAATCAAATTGATCACCTCATTTCCGAGGTGTTCGTAAAGCTTGGCCTCTTTTGAGGTCAAACAATTCTTTACGGAGAGTTTGATCCTGGCTCAGGACGAACGCTGGCGGCGTGCTTAACACATGCAAGTCGAACGATGAAGCTGGAGCTTGCTCCGGTGGATTAGTGGCGAACGGGTGAGTAACACGTGAGAAATCTGCCCTTGACTCTGGGATAACTGCGGGAAACTGTAGCTAATACCGGATACTTTCCCTGGTGGGCATCCACTGGGGAAGAAAGAATTTCGGTCAGGGAGGATCTCGCGGCCTATCAGCTTGTTGGTGAGGTAACGGCTCACCAAGGCGACGACGGGTAGCCGGCCTGAGAGGGTGACCGGCCACACTGGGACTGAG
>JALRKC010000013.1:0-245 GCA_023254955.1 Candidatus Nanopelagicales bacterium
ACATTTTCTGCCAAAGTCTTACCAGTTACCGTTAGTGCATCTCCATGCAATAAACCTGCATCTAAAAGTGCTTTGAGTACTACCGGAACACCACCGATTTTATGCAAATCATTCATCACATAACGACCAAAAGGTTTTACATCTGCTAGGTGCGGAGTTTTATCACCAATCCGATTGAAGTCATCTAGCGTTAAATCAACTCTTGCCTCATAAGCCATCGCCATCAAGTGCAAAACTGCGTTGGT
>JALRKC010000013.1:255-13507 GCA_023254955.1 Candidatus Nanopelagicales bacterium
CCCTTGACGAATTAAATTAACCACTGCTTTACCTGCGTTATAAGCATCTTGTTCACGTGTTCTATCAATTGCTGGAGCCGAAGCACTACCTGGTAGCGCCATGCCAATTGCCTCAGCTATAGAACTCATTGTGTTAGCAGTGAACATGCCACCGCAAGCGCCTTCCCCTGGGCAAGCCTTGCGTTCAATGTCAGCTAACTCTTTTTCAGTAATTTTTCCAAGCGCGCAAGCGCCAACGGCTTCAAAAACATCTTGCAAAGTTAAATCTTGTTCATTGAGTCTTCCCGGCATGATGGTGCCGTTATAAACAAAGACGCTTGCTAAATCTAAACGAGCTGCAGCCATCAACATCCCAGGTAGTGATTTATCGCAGCCAGCAAGAGTTACCGAACCATCTAATCGCTCTGCGTGCATTACAGCTTCAACTGAATCGGCAATTATTTCTCGACTAACTAAAGAAGCACGCATTCCTTCATGGCCCATAGAAATTCCATCAGAAACAGTAATGGTTCCAAATTCCATTGGATAACCACCTGCATCTCGAACGCCTTGCTTTACGTGGTCAGCGAGCCTTCTTAGCGACATGTTGCAGGGAGTAATTTCATTCCAAGAATTGGCAACTCCTATCTGCGGCTTAGAAAAGTCTTCATCTTGCATGCCAATCGCACGTAACATGCTTCTAGCAGGAGCGCGTTCGATTCCTTCGGTAACTTCTTTACTTCTTGGTTTCATATCCATGATGACTATCCTTCAACCCCTAACTCTTTTAATACTAGAGATTTCACCTTTGCGGCATCTGCCTTACCTTTAGTTTCTTTCATTACCGCACCTAACAGCGGCCCTAAAGCTTGAAGTTTTCCTTCTTTTACTTTTGCCACCACGTCAGGGTTAGCTGCAATTGCTGACTGAATTATTGGAAGTAGCGAAGAATCTTCACTCATTACCACCAAATTGCGTTTTTCAACGATCTCACTTGGCGTTCCTTCGTTGTTAAGTAACCCATCTAATACTTGGCGCGCTAACTTGTCAGTTAATTTGCCGCTAGTTACTAACGTATCTAGTTCACTGATGTGTTTTGGGTCAATTGAAAGATCTGATAATTCTTTATTTATTTCAGTAGCTCTTCTAGCTAATTCGCCAAGCCACCACTTGCGAGCGGCTTGCGGGCTTGCCCCAGCGCTAACGGTTTGGGCAATTAAATCAATTGCACCCAAACTCACTACATCGCGCATTTCTTCGTCACTAAAATTCCACTCTTTTGCCAAACGTTTTCTTTGTACTGAAGGTGCTTCTGGTAAATCTGTTTTTAACTTTGAAACCCAAGTCTCATCAGCAATCACGGGCACTAAATCAGGCTCTGGGAAGTAGCGATAATCCTCTGCTTGCTCTTTACTTCTGCCGCTAGACGAAGTTCCGGAATCTTCATGAAAGTGTCTAGTTTCTTGAGTTACTTTCTCGCCGTCAGCTAAAACATCTGCTTGACGTTCAATTTCACTAAATACTGCCTTTTCTACTGAGCGCAAAGAGTTAACATTTTTAGTTTCGGTGCGCTTGCCCCATTCTGCTGAACCCTTTGGATGCAAAGATAAATTCACGTCGCAACGAAGTGAACCCTCTTCCATGCGAACATCTGACACACCTAAATTGCGCAGCAAGTCTCTTAACTCTGTTACATAAGCTCTGGCAACTTGCGGTGCATACTTTCCGGTGCCAGTGACTGGCTTGGTAACAATCTCAACTAACGGAATGCCAGCTCGGTTGTAATCCACTAGTGAGTAATCAGCGCCATGAATTCTGCCGGTTGCTCCGCCTGCGTGCGTTAGCTTGCCGGTGTCTTCTTCTAAGTGAACTCTTTCAATTTCAACTCTGAAGGATTTTTCGCCTTCATCAGTTGGGATCAGCACATCTAAATAACCATTTACGCAAAAGGGCTCGTCATATTGACTGGTCTGAAAGTCTTTTGGCATATCAGGGTAAAAATAATTTTTTCTGGCAAAGCGTGAAAACTCAGTAATTTCACAATTAAGCGCTAAGCCAATGCGCATTGTCGATTCAATGGCAGTTTGATTTGGCACTGGCAATGATCCAGGTAAGCCTAAGCAAGTCGGGCAAACTTGAGTGTTTGGTTCGGCACCAAATTCTGTTGCGCATCCGCAAAACATTTTTGACTTGGTTGAGAGTTCTACGTGAGTTTCTAAGCCAATTACTGGCTCGAACTGTTCCATCGCTTGGGTCAACTTCATGACAGACTCGCTAAATCTGGTACCTGATTAATTAATAAACTGTTTTGTGCAGCTTCTAGGGCAGCAGCAACTTGATAATTTTTATGATCCTGCATTGCCGGGGCAATTACTTGCAGACCTACTGGCATCCGATCTTCGCTTGCTAACCCAATCGGAACACTGATTGCTGGAACCCCCGCCAAACTTGCTGGCAGAGTCGCCAAATCTGCCAAGTACATGGCTAGAGGATTATCTACCCGTTCGCCGATCTTCCAAGCGGTTGTTGGTGAAGTTGGCGAAATTAATACATCTACTTTTTCAAAAGCAAGTCGTAAATCTTCGGCAATTAGTCCCCGTACCTTTTGAGCTTGGCCGTAATAAGCATCGTAATAACCGGTGGAAAGCGCATAAGTTCCTAAAATAATTCTTCGCTTAACCTCAGGGCCGAAGCCTTGAGCCCGGGTTAACTTCATTACCGCTTCAACATCTTTTTCTCCGTCATCTCCTACCCTGAGGCCATAACGCATTCCATCAAAGCGGGCAAGATTAGAGCTTGCTTCACTTGGTGCAATTAAGTAGTAAACAGCTAGCGCGTAAACCGAGTGAGGCAAAGAAACTTCTACTAGCTCAGCTCCGAGAGATTTCAAAACTTCGACTGCTTGGTCAAATTGCTTTAAAACTCCCGGTTGCCAGCCTTCCCCGCCGAGTTCTTTGATAATTCCAATCTTCATGCCTTTGATGTTTTTATTTTTTGCAGCTTGAACTAAAGATTCAAGTTGTTGATTAATGCTGGTCGAATCATTTTCATCAAATCCAGCCATTGCTTCATTTAGCAATGCCGCATCCATGACTGTTCGGGTAATAGGGCCAGCTTGATCCAAGGAAGAAGCAAAAGCAATCAATCCATAGCGAGAAACTGTTCCATAAGTTGGTTTAGCTCCAACCAATGCACAAACAGCAGCTGGCTGCCTAATTGATCCTCCGGTATCGGTACCAATTGAAAGTGGTGCAAAAAAACTTGCTACCGCAGCCGAAGAACCACCTGAGGATCCACCTGGAATTCTTGTTAAATCCCAAGGATTCTTGGTTGTATGGTAAGCACTGTTTTCAGTAGATGAACCCATCGCAAATTCATCCATATTGGTTTTGCCTAAAATCACCACATCATTTTCAATGAGTTTCTTTACCACGGTGCTGTCATATGGCGGGCGCCAATTTTCTAATATTTTTGAACCAGCAGTGGTGGGAACACCTTTTTGGGTTAAGACATCTTTAAGTGCTAAGGGAACTCCTGCTAAAGGTTTTAAAGTGTCACCTTTGGCTACCTTCTCATCTACTTTTTTTGCTTGGGTCAGAGCTGCTTCTTTATCTAAATAGAGAAAACTTTGAATCTTACTATCTAATTTTTCGATTCGATCAAAATGAGCTTTAGCTACCTCAATTGCGCTAACTTCTTTATTTTTTATCTTTTGGGCAATCTCTGAACCAGTAAGAAATACTAAATCTTCACTCAATTTCTATTCCTCATTCAAAATTCTTGGTACGCGAAATCTGTTAGCTTCTTGAGCTGGTGCTTGCGCTAAAACTTCTTCTCGGTTCAAAGAAGGCTTGACTGCATCTTCTCTAAAGACATTAGTTAGGCCTACCGCATGGCTCATTGGCTTAACATCTTGTGCGGCAACTTCTCTGATCTTGTCTACCGAATCTAAAATTACGTCTAATTGAGTGGCATAAGTTGCTAACTCGGCTTCGGTTAACTCTAAACGCGCTAGTTTAGCTAAGTGTTTGAGTGCTTCAGGGGTAATTTTTGACACCTGCTCATTCTAATGATTGCTAATTTTCAGCTAATTCGAGCGCTTGCTCCAAGCCTTGTTCTACTAACACGGCAAAATTTTCTGCCCCTAATCTTGGAATACCCAAACTAATTGCTTTTGAATACTTTGACCCATCGGTTCTGCCATAAACCACTAAATCGGTAGTTTTACTAACCGAGCTAGAAACCTTGGCTCCTAGATTTGCCAAGACTTCTTTTGCGCCATCTCTTGAATATCCTGCGACAGATCCGGTAATCACTATTTGCCTGCCAGCCAATGGCTGGGGGCCATGACTTTCAGCTTCTGTCATTTGTACTCCGGCACGATTCCAAGCCTTGATGATATTTTGGTGCCACTTTTCTTTAAACCATTCTTGGATTGATTCTGCAATCACTTCTCCTACCCCATCAATTTGAGCCAAGGTAGGTAATGAAGCTTTTTCAATTTCTTCTAATGATCTAAATTCGCGAGCTAGAGCTTGCGCAGCAGTTGGCCCTACATGGCGAATTGATAAGGCAACTAAAATTCGCCAAAGTGGTCTTTGCTTAGCTACTTCTAATTGCGCTAGCAACTCTTCACCATTTTTGCCAAGTACTCTATCTGGCTCGTTTTTGCCACCAGCCCGCGTGAAATAATCTGATTTCATTAAGGCTTCTTGAGTTAAATCAAAGAGTTCACTCTCATTTTTTAAAATTCTCGAATCCAATAAAGCCTGAGCAGATTTATAACCTAAACCTTCAATATCTAGCGCGCCCCTTGAGCCAACGTGAAAAAGTCGCTCTCTCATTTGTGCCGGGCAACTTTCTGCGTTAGGGCAACGTAAATCAACATCACCGGCTTTTTCTTGGCTAATGGCTGCCCCGCATGAAGGGCATTTTTTTGGCATTTTGAATTTTTTCTCACTGCCATCTCTAACTTCTACAACTGGCCCCATGATTTCTGGAATTACATCTCCCGCTTTTCGCAAATAAACCATGTCGCCAATAAGTACACCTTTGCGTTCAATTTCACTCAAATTGTGCAAAGTGGCATTTGAAACTGTTGATCCTGCAACTCTCACTGGCTCCATAACGGCAAAGGGTGTGACTCGCCCAGTTCTTCCTACATTTACCTGAATATCAAGCAATTTAGTTCGAACTACCTCAGGCGGATATTTGTACGCAACCGCCCAACGCGGAGTTCTACTAGTAGCTCCTAAATTCTTTTGTATTTGAATATCATTTACTTTTACTACTACCCCATCAATTTCATGGGTCAATTCATGACGCTTAGCTCCATATTTTTTTATGTACTTTTTTACTTCATCGTAAGTTTTTACTACCGCAAAATCTTTAGAGGTTGGCAATCCATACTCTTTAAAGAGTCGATAGGAATCAGCTTGCGTAGCAATTTTTATCCCTTCATGGCGGCCAATTCCATGAACCACTAATTGCAGTTTTCTCAAAGCTCCCGCAGCCAAGTCAAATTCTTGAGTGAGTTTTTCAATACGGGCTTGATTTTTTCCTTCACTTTTTACTTGGAATAACTCAGCTTCTCTCTTGTCAATTCTTTGCCGCAAAGTTCCCGCTGCAGCATTTCGTGGATTAGCAAACGGGCTTCTTCCTATATGCATTGCTTGATCATTGAGCGCAAAAAAGTCATTTAGCTCAAAAAATATTTCGCCTCGAACTTCAAGTACCTCCGGGAATTTGCCAGTCAATTTTCTGGGCAAACTCGAAACAAATTGCGTGTTATAAGTAACGTCCTCACCCACAAATCCATCACCACGAGTGGCAACTCGCCTTAAAGCACCTGCTTCATAAAGCAAGTTAACCGCTAATCCATCAACCTTTAATTCACACAACATCTCAGGGAATTTATTAGTAACTTTTAAAACGCGCTCAAGCCAAACCGTTAATTCCTCATCATCAAAAACATCATCCAGTGAAAACATTCTCTCTAAATGCTCTACCGGTTCAAATAGTTCGCTAGCAGCTCCCCCGACCGATTGCGTTGGGGAATCTGCCGAAATTAATTCTGGAAATTCAGCTTCTAACTTTTCAAGCTCTCGATATGCCGCATCGTATTCCGCATCGCTAATTGTGGGCTTATCAAGTAAGTAGTAACGGCGCCTGGCGTCTTCAATGATTTCAACCAGTTCAACCCAGCGCGATTTTGCTTGTGAGGTTAACTTGCTTTCCAAAATTTCTCTTTAGGCTCGATTTGTGGAAACCACAGTAGCACTGCAAATTACTCGATCTTGCTCATAAAGCGCAATGGTTTGACCCGGCGCCAATGCTTGTAACGGTTCCTTAAATTCTACGGTCAAGTTACCATCTTTATGAAATGCTGTTGCTTGAATTCGGTCTGAATGTGCTCTAACTTGCGCACCGCAATCGAAAGGAGATTCTTTTACTGGGCCGCACCAAATTAAATTAGTGCCGCCAACAACATCGACTCTTAAAAATGCCGGCAACCCCACCATTACAGTATTGGTTTTTACATCAGTTGAAACTACGTATCTGGCTGCCCCATCTTTTCTAGGAACGGTTAGCCCTAAACCTTTGCGTTGACCCACAGTGAATTCAAAAATTCCATCGTGTTCACCTAAGACTTCATTTGTCTCGATATCGACAATGTTGCCTTTTTTATTGCCCAAGTGTTTATGTAAAAACTTTGCCGTATCTCCATCAGGGATAAAACAAATATCATGACTATCTGGTTTAAATGCGGTAACTAATCCTCTAGCCTCAGCTTCTTTGCGCAACTCTGGCTTTGTGCTACCCGCCAAAGGTAACAAGGTTTTAGCTAACTGTTCTTGATTTAAAACACTTAATACATAAGACTGATCTTTTGCCTCATCTTCCGAGCGATAAAGTAAGGGCCCATTTGGGCTATCTACAATTTTTGCCCAATGTCCGGTTGCTACTGCATCAAAGCCCAGCTCTAATGATCTTTCTAACACTGCCTGAAATTTAATTTTTTCATTACATCTCATGCATGGATTTGGGGTTCTTCCCGCGGCATACTCATCTAAGAAGTTTTGCATTACATCTTCTTGAAATCTCTCGGAAAGATCCCATACATAAAACGGAATTCCTAAGCGATCAGCAACTCTTCTGGCATCTCTTGCATCATCCAGCGTGCAGCAACCTTTTGTGCCAGAGACGGTTTTTTCTTTAGAAAGCGCTAAGTGGACTCCCGTAACTTTGTAGCCTTCATCTACTAAGCGCGCTGCTGCCACAGAGGAGTCAACTCCTCCGCTCATGGCAACTACTACAGACTTTTTATTTTTCATTTGGAGATTTTGGCTCGAGCGCTGGCGCGTTTAGCTCTGTCGATTATTTGCGGCAAGGCAACAATTAATTCATCAATGTCTTCGCTGGTAGAAGTGTGTCCAAGTGAAAACCTAAGTGAACTTTTTGCAATTTTTTCATCTCGTCCCATTGCTAATAAAACGTGAGAAGGTTGCGGAATTCCTGCACTACAGGCAGATCCTGTGGAACACTCAACTCCTTGTGCATCAAGCAACATTAAGAGCGCATCACCTTCGCATCCAGGAAACGATGCATGAACATTACCTGGCAGGCGCTTTTCTAAATCTCCATTAATTACACAGTCTGGCACAGCCTCTTTAAGTCGCTTGATTAATTCATCTCGCAAATTTTTAATTCGATTTGCCCGGCGCTCTCTTTGCGAAACTAGTATTGAAATGGCACTAGCAAACCCGGCAATAGCGGGCGCATCTAAAGTTCCGCTTCTAACATCTCTTTCTTGACCACCACCATGGGAAACTTGCTCTAATTTTTCATCACTCTTAATGACAAGTGCACCAACTCCTTGCGGGCCACCGACTTTATGGGCAGTGATGGTTAGAGCTGTTACTTTTACCTTGGACAAATCAATAGGCAAATACGCCATTGCTTGTACCGCATCACTATGAAAAGGAATATCAAATTCAGCTGCTATTTCTGCGAGTTCTTCAATTGGCTGAATGGTGCCAACTTCATTGTTGGCCCACATGACACTTACTAATGCCACAGATTCTGGATCAGCTTCTATTGCCTGACGTAAAGTATCAACCCGCAAAATACCGTCTTGCCCAACAGGTAAAATTTCAACTTGTGCTTTTTCGTGTTCTCCTAACCACATAACTGGGTCTAATACTGCATGATGTTCAATTGCTGAAATTAAAACTCTGATGCGCTTAGCGTCGGCTTTTTTTCTAGCCCAATACAAACCCTTAATTGCTAAATTGTTAGCTTCAGTGCCACCCGAGGTAAAAACCACGTCCATTGGTTTCGCGGATAATGCGGCAGCAATAGTTTCCCTTGCCTCT
This sequence comes from Candidatus Nanopelagicales bacterium, assembly GCA_023254955.1. Next base: position 8,610 of record JALRKC010000013.1, read on the forward strand.
TCAACTACTCTTCTGGCTTTTCTTCCTGAGCCATGTAAAGAAGAAGGGTTTCCAACTTTTACCATTTCAGCCGTCATTGCCGCTACTGCTTCAGGCAGCATCGGAGTGGTAGCAGCGTGATCTAAATAAGCCATGTGATTTCAGTCTAAAGCAAGACGTTTAAAACAGCGCGCTGGCTAAATCTCTGCGTGCTTTAGGCACTAATGGTTCTTGGTCGCCAACTATTGAAAACAATTCCAAGAGGTGGGATTTTGCCTGCTCGCGCTCATCGCCAGAGTGAGTGCGAATGAAATTTATTAAACGAGAAAAGCTCTCGTGCAATTTTCCGCCAGCTAATTCAACATCACTTGCAGCAATTTGTGCCAAAACATCATCAGCATTGCTCGCTTTTTGCATAATTTCATTTACTTGGTACCCGCTAATTCGTTTCATGAAGTGCGCTTGTTTAAGCATGGCTTGCAAAGTTTCATCTTGCGGATTTTCTTTTATTAATTCTTCAATTAAAACTATCGCTTCATCAAACTTGCCATCATTTAATGCCTGAAAAACCTGGTCTGAGCGTGGATCTTCAGTTTGTTCACTTTCTGGCGCTGCCTCTTGATTTGCTGGGGTTAATCCCTGTTCCTGGGCTAACTTCATAACCTGATCTAAAACTTGGCGAAGCTGAGCTTCTGGTACTGCCCCTTGAAATAGTGGTACTGCTTGACCTTTAATAATGGCAAAGACACTCGGTATGGATTGCACTTGAAACATTTGTGAAAGTTGTGGATTGGCATCCACATCTACTTTTGCCAAAATAAATTTGCCACCATATTCTGCGGCTAACTTCTCTAAAAGTGGGGAAAGTTGTTTACAAGGGCCACACCAAGTTGCCCAAAGATCTACAATTACAACTGTGTTTTGAGATTTGTCTAAAACCCTATTTTGAAAATCTGCTTCAGTAACATCGATTACTAAACCTGCGGGAGCATTCTGTAATGCTTGGTCTGCTTGCGCCTGAGCTTGCTTAGCTTGACTAAGCGCACCTAAATCTACTGCGCCACGAAGTGAAAAATTATTAGCCATGACTCCAGTTTACTAATCGCGATTTAAGTCGTTGTGTCGTGTCATTGGGCCAGAAAATTCTTCGGGCAAAGGGTTTTCGTTGCCTGTAATAATTTTCACTATATGATTTAGAACAAATCTCACTTGGTTTTCTCCAATCCAAAGATGCCTAGCAGCTATTGCATTTACTTGTTTTAAACTCGGGACACTCGAAAATCTCAGCTTTGCCTGATCGGGGGTTAAATAATCATCAAACTCTGGAACTAGCGCCCATATCGGTTTAGCAAAATCTCTCCACCTAGCTAATTCACCTTCCTTGGTGAACCTTAAAGGTGGAGATAGCAAAATGACTCCAGAAATATTTAAGTCTCGTGCATTTCTCAAGATCACATCTGTGCCAAAAGACCAGCCAACTACCCAAGGCTCTTGCCCGGTTAATTCTTTTGCTTTTAGAACTGCCGCTTTTAAATCCAGCCCTTCTTTGGTAGATGAATCAAACTCCCCGCTGGATGTTCCCAAACTACTAGTTGTTCCACGAGTGTTAAATCGCAAGATTGCAAAATTACTCAAAGCAGGCAAACGCCAACTAATCTTTCGATAAACATGGCTATCGCTAGATCCCCCATGAGTAGGTAAAGGATGCACTAACACCAAAGTTGCCGCGGGGTTTTTGTTTTCAGGCCAAGCAATTTCACCAACTAGCGTTTGCCCATCGTCAGTTGAAAGCGTCAGGCGCTCTCTAATCGCAGGCAATACTGAGTTAGAAACTATTTTGTTCAAAATTAATCCTCTAATTTTGAGTGGTGTTTTCGATCGCGCTCCCAGCAAGCAGTGTGCCAATGGCGCCTTTCGTCTAAATAACCTTCCAAATAACTCAAAGTGTGAGGTGTTGCAGGTTTAATCTCATGATCACAGCCCGGGCAGCGATAATTTTTTGTAGCAGCACTGCCAGTAATTTTTCTTACAATCCAATTGCCATCCGACCACTCTTGGGCTATTTCAATTCCAAAGACTCTATTTTGAATCGCAAATTCTTCAGCTTGCTGAGTAGTTTTTTTAGGAGAACGATTACGTCTTGGCATAGTATCTCTAGTTTAGGAGGTGGCAGTGAATTCTTGGGGCAGCTTGTCTTTCGTCTTTGGCCCAATCATTGCTTTCTTGGGCCTGGGCTTGATGATCTTCATTCTGCGCTGGGCTCACAGCAAGAGAAAGGTCTCACTAATTGAAAGACCTAGCAAGCCTTCAGATCCAAATGACTATGGGATGTTAATCCCAATCGCTTTCCCTGATAATTATGCAGCCGGCGAAATTTTAAAGAGAAAATTGCATGATTCAAACATCAAAGCTACTTTAACCTTCACTCTTGATGGGCCAAGAATTTTAGTTTGGCCAGAAGATGAAAATATCGCTCGACAAATTTTAGCTAAAAATTAGCGATTCTTACCTGGCACCCACAAGACATCGCCTTGCTCTCTATTTGCATAACGCGCCAAGATAAATAGCAAATCTGACAATCTATTTAAATACTTAGCTGGAATTTCCGTCATTACAATTTTGTGCTCTGAAAGAGCTGTCCAAGTTGAACGCTCTGCTCTTCTTACGATGGTTCTAGCAACGTGCAGTAGTGCCGCGCCCGGGGTTCCACCAGGCAAAATAAAGGACCTTAAAGGTTCAAGCTGTGAGTTGTAATAGTCGCACTTTTCTTCTAAAAATTTAACATAATTTGCTTGCACTCTTAATTGTGGATAATCAGGTTTGTCAGTTACTGGAGTTGCTAAATCAGCTCCTACGTCAAATAAATCGTTTTGGACCCGAGTTAGCAATTCATCAACTTCAGGATCTAAATTCCCCATGGCGATTGCCACGCCTATTGCACTATTGGCTTCATCAACATCGGCATAAGCTTCTAAGCGCAAATCAGTTTTTAAAGCACGAGACATATCGCCTAAAGCTGTAGTGCCATCATCCCCAGTGCGGGTGTAAATCCTTGTTAAATTAACCATTTTCCTAGCCTAGGCGCAAAATTCAATTACTACCTGTTGAAAGAGTACCCTTGACCCTATGCCGGTTTATCAAGTTTCGCAATCAAACCCCTTGCGTGGCGAGGTGGAAGTTCCAGGCGCCAAAAACAGTGTTTTGAAGTTGATGGCAGCAAGCTTGCTAGCACCTGGCACCAGTCACCTGGAAAATGTTCCAGAGATCTTAGATGTTGAAATTATGGCGCAACTCTTGGTGCGCTTGGGGTGCAAAGTAGAACATGATAAAAATTCAAAATCTCTCACGATTAATGTTCCTGAAAAAATTGGACATCAAGCAGACTATGACTTAGTTAGACAAATGCGAGCTTCAATTGCAGTGCTTGGTCCATTAGTTGCTAGATGCGGTGAAGCCGACATCGCGCTCCCAGGCGGGGATGCAATTGGCTCTCGCGGGCTAGATATCCATTTAAGTGGACTAGAAAAGTTAGGCTGTGAAGTTAAAAATGAACATGGCTATTTAATTGTTACGGCTTCGCATGGATTAGCTGCCGCCCAAATTTCATTGGATTTTCCAAGTGTCGGAGCAACTGAAAACGTAGTAATGGCAGCAGTACTCGCCAAAGGAACCACCGTTGTTGACAATGTGGCAAGAGAGCCAGAGATAGTTGACCTTTGTGAAATGTTAAACAAAATGGGTGCACGCATCAACGGAGTCGGTTCATCTACTCTTGAAATAATCGGCGTAACTTCGCTTCAGCCAACTACTCATCAGGTGGTAACTGATCGAATTGTTGCCGGCACCTGGGCTGCTGCTGCAGTAATTACTCAAGGTCAAATCTTGATTAAAAATGCAAAAGCTCAACACATGGATTTAGTTATTTCAAAATTAGAAGCAACCGGCGCAGCAGTAAAGGCCTTAAACCATGGCTTAGAAGTTTCAATGAGTCAAAGACCAAAAGCGGTAGACATCGTGACACTTCCTTACCCAGGCTTTCCCACTGACATGCAACCACAATTTATTGCTATTAACGCCATTGCCGAAGGCACCGCCATGGTAACTGAGAATTTATTTGAAGCGCGTTTTCGCTTTGTTAATGAATTAGCTCGCCTAGGAGCAGATGTAAAAATTAATGGCCACCACTGCTTGGTTCGTGGCAAAACACAACTTTCTGGCGCTCCAGTTGAAGCGACTGATGTAAGAGCTGGAGCGTCATTAGTTTTAGCTGGTTTAGTTGCAGAGGGTGAAACCACAGTTCACGAGATTCATCACATTGAACGGGGTTATGCCAACTTTGTTGAAAATCTACAAAGTTTGGGTGCAAAGATAAATAAGTTAAATTAACTTAAAACAGAGAGCCTGGTTTGGGCTCGCTTAATGGCTTTTTCGTCGTTATCTGCTTGCGCTTGCTCAAGAGTTTTTTCAGCTCTTGAGCGATCGATTTCAGAGGCAAGTTCGGCTGTGTCGGTTAAGAGAATTACGTTGTCGTGGTCGACTATGGCAAAACCCTCGTGAACAGCGGCTTTAATTTCACCTTCATTTTCACTCTTTATGGTTACTGCGCCATCGGCTAACGCCGCTAAAAGTGGTGAGTGGCCAGGGAGGATACCTACTTCACCTGACTTGGTTCTCATTACAACCATGGAGGCATCCCCAACCCAAACTTTGCGATCGGTTGCAACCAACTCAACTTTTAGCGGCATTATTAATCTCTTTTTCTTATTGAGCTAACTTCTTAGCATTTGCTTCAACGTCAGCAATGCCACCAGCCATGAAGAATGCTTGTTCAGGAAGGTGGTCATAATCGCCATTGGTTAGCGCCTTGAATGAAGCAATGGTTTCATCCAAAGATACGAATGAACCTGGCTGGCCAGTGA
>JALRKC010000140.1 GCA_023254955.1 Candidatus Nanopelagicales bacterium
GTCTTCCCGAAGATCTGAGTGGTCTCCAGTGCTACGTCCTTGATCCAATGCTTGCTACCGGCGGAACTCTCGTGGCTGCGATGAATTATCTAATCGAGCGTGGCGCGAAAGATATAACCGCAATTTGTTTACTTGCCGCTCCCGAAGGAATCAAGACGGTCGAGCGCGCATTCTCAAATTCCTCTTTCCCAATCACAGTAGTAACAGGTGCTCTTGATGAGAAATTAAATGAACATGGTTACATCGTTCCCGGATTAGGTGACGCAGGAGATCGACTTTACGGGGTCGTCTGATGGCAAATACTTCTCCAGGTTACGGAATCACGATCCGCGTTGAGGGAAAGCCGGAGTTCCAACCAGTTGCTGAGATAACAACAATCATTACCCGCGAAGGGGCGATGATCACAGCGCTCGATGTCGCAGATTCACAAGTTGATAGCGTCGTTATCGATGTTACTTGTGATGCCGTCGATTCGAGCCATGCTGAGAAGATAACCGCAGCACTTGAAGCTTCACCGATTTTGAGTGTACGTAAAGTCTCAGATCGAACATTCTTATTGCATCTCGGCGGAAAGCTAGAGGTCCAATCAAAGGTCCCACTAAAGACTCGTGATGATCTCTCCCGCGCATATACCCCTGGCGTAGCGCGAATCTGCCAAGCCATCGCTAAGGATCCCGCTGATGCACGGCGCCTTACGATCAAGCGAAATACCGTCGCTGTAGTAACTGATGGTTCAGCTGTCCTCGGGCTAGGGAACCTC
>JALRKC010000141.1 GCA_023254955.1 Candidatus Nanopelagicales bacterium
AACGACGAGGTCGAGATCGTTGGTATCCGCGACAAGCAGAAGACCACCGTTACCGGTATCGAGATGTTCCGCAAGCTTCTTGACTACGCAGAGGCCGGCGAGAACGTAGGTCTACTTCTTCGTGGTACCAAGCGTGAGGACGTAGAGCGTGGTCAGGTTGTTTGCAAGCCTGGTTCGATCACCCCACACACCAACTTTGACGCCAACGTCTACATCCTTTCCAAGGATGAGGGTGGCCGTCACAACCCGTTCTACTCGAACTACCGCCCACAGTTCTACTTCCGTACCACTGACGTAACCGGTGTTATCACCCTTCCGTCTGGTACCGAGATGGTTATGCCTGGTGACACCACCGAGATGACCGTTGAGCTGATCCAGCCAATTGCTATGGAAGAGGGTCTACGCTTCGCTATCCGTGAGGGTGGCCGCACCGTTGGTGCCGGTACCGTCACCAAGATCAGCAAGTAAGTTCGATCTAGCTAAAGCTAAAGCCCCCGAGGAAACTCGGGGGTTTTTGCTATTTTGCCCACGATTTAACTTGCATCTGGCCCATCGGATGTGGCAGACTTCTTTGGTTCCAAAGTGCGGGTTCGCCCGCCCACTGCAGGATTCGTGCACAGTCTCTGGGCCGACCGCAGCTAAGAGCAAAAACTAAACCGAAATCTCGATTTGGTCCTCTCGCGTGCCAAGCGCCCGCGACACGCCCGAGTCAAGGTGTCGGACCGAGCCCTAGAAATAGGGCGTTGACAGCAGAACA
>JALRKC010000142.1 GCA_023254955.1 Candidatus Nanopelagicales bacterium
ATCAAGATTTTATCACGTCAAAGTAATCAAGCTAGACAGGCTGAAATTACTACTGAGATTTCAGAAATTGTAGGTGGAGCGGAAGCTCTAGCAGGATAAGGAGAAAATAAATGAGCGATAGTTTAGGCAGAGTTGTAAAAATTGCAGGTCCAGTCGTTGACGTTGCATTTGCACAGGATTCTTTGCCAGAAATTACAAATGCACTTGAAGTAGATGTAGAAATTGATGGTTCTAAAAGCACAATCGTTTTAGAGGTTGCTCAGCACCTTGGAGAAGGAAGAGTTCGTGCAATTTCTATGCAAGGTACAGATGGTTTACGTAGAGGTGCAGAAGTCTCTGATACAGGAGCTCCTATCTCAGTCCCTGTTGGACAAGAAACTTTAGGTCACATATTCAATGTTTGGGGTGAAACATTAGATGTGGAAACAAGCTCAATTGGTGTAAAACAAAAATGGCCAATTCACAGACAACCACCTCCATATGAAGAAGTAACTGCTCAAAATGAAATGTTTGAGACAGGAATTAAAGTTATTGATCTTTTAATGCCATATGTTCAAGGTGGAAAGATTGGTCTCTTCGGTGGTGCTGGTGTTGGTAAGACAGTTCTTATTCAAGAAATGATCAACAGAGTAGCAACACAACACGGTGGTGTATCAGTTTTTGCTGGTGTTGGAGAAAGAACACGTGAAGGTAATGACTTGTTTAGAGAAATGCAAGAATCTGGAGTTATTGATAAAACTGCACTTGTATT
>JALRKC010000143.1 GCA_023254955.1 Candidatus Nanopelagicales bacterium
CTACCCGTCGTCGCCTTGGTGAGCCATTACCTCACCAACAAGCTGATAGGCCGCGAGTCCATCCTTGACCGAAATTCTTTCCAACTAGTGACCATGCGGTCCTAGCTCGTATCCGGTATTAGACGTCGTTTCCAACGCTTATCCCAGAGTCAAGGGCAGGTTACTCACGTGTTACTCACCCGTTCGCCACTAATCCAGCAAAAGCAAGCTCCTGCTTTCATCGTTCGACTTGCATGTGTTAAGCACGCCGCCAGCGTTCGTCCTGAGCCAGGATCAAACTCTCCGTAAATAGCTTGTTAGTCGGTGCGAGCACCGACACACTTGCTGCCGAGTGCGTGAGCACTCAGGCGAGTTTGTTCTGACTAAATGACTTGTCTACTGACTTGTCCATCTAATCCAAAGGAATCTCAATGGCGGGATTGCTCCCACCACGGAGGTTTTTTGGCATTGACTTAGTGCACACTGTTGAGTTCTCAAGGATCGGGCGTCGCTAACTCCGCTACCGGTTTCCCAGCAGGGCGTCGGACGAATCCGTTGTGTTGTATCCAGCGCAGCTTTCGGTGCCAGTAACCAACCCGCCCCAGAGGGGGTGTTTTGGTCCGGCGCTGTGAAACGCTGGAGAACACACTCTAGTCCGTCTTTTTCACCACTGCAAGCGGTGAAGAGCCGACCTAGATGAAGTTCCACTTGAGGCTGAAAGAGCGCGTAGGCCCTGTCAACCTTTGGGGTGACAACTTCATAACTATAGG
>JALRKC010000144.1:0-298 GCA_023254955.1 Candidatus Nanopelagicales bacterium
GGTTGAGGAATAAAAGTATCAACTGCTTTCATTAATTCTAAGATTGCATTTTTTCCAATCTCATCATTTTTACCTTCAACAGCACTTAATGCAGATCCTTTTACGATTGGAGTTTTGTCACCAGGATATTTATATGAAGTTAATAATTCTCTAATTTCTTCTTCTACAAGATCTAACAATTCTTTATCTTTAACTGTATCAACTTTGTTTAAGAATACTACGATTGAAGGAACACCAACTTGTCTTGCTAAAAGAATATGCTCTCTAGTTTGAGGCATTGGACCATCTGCAGCATTAA
>JALRKC010000144.1:372-748 GCA_023254955.1 Candidatus Nanopelagicales bacterium
GCTGCACCAGTAATCATGTTTTTTACGTAGTCAGCGTGACCTGGACAGTCAACGTGTGCGTAGTGTCTATTTGCTGTTTCGTACTCAACGTGAGCTGTTGAAATTGTAATTCCTCTTTCTTTTTCTTCAGGAGCTTTATCGATTTGATCGTAAGCTACGAATTTTGCTCCACCACTTTCAGAAAGAACTTTTGTTATTGCAGCTGTTAAAGTTGTTTTACCATGATCCACGTGACCAATAGTTCCGATATTACAGTGCGGTTTATTCCGTACGAATTTTTCTTTTGACATTTTTTTTTGTTCCTTTTTTTTTCTTTTTAATTTTAAAATTCTTGGAGCGGGTAAAGGGAATCGAACCCTTACATCCAGCTTGGAAG
>JALRKC010000145.1 GCA_023254955.1 Candidatus Nanopelagicales bacterium
AGGTCAAGTGCCTCTACATACATTACGTGCAGACATTGATTATGCGGTTGCTGAAGCAAATACAACGTATGGTATTTTAGGGGTTAAAGTTTGGGTATACAACGGTGAAGTCTTACCAGGACAAACACGTGAAGAATTACACAAACGTCAAGACGAAAAAGCAAAAAGAGATTTTCCACCAAGAAAAAGACGTCCCCAAAGACCGCGTCAACCTCAAAATAAAGGGGGCAATGAATAATTATGTTAATGCCTAAAAGAACTAAATTTCGTCGTCCACATCGTGTCAGTTATGAAGGTCAAGCAAAAAATTCAAATATCACAAATGGTGATTTTGGACTCATTGCTTTAGAAGGTGCATGGATCACCAACCGTCAAATTGAAGCGGCACGTATTGCGATGACACGTTATATGAAACGTCTAGGGAAAGTTTGGATCAACATCTTCCCACATTTAGCAAAAACAAAAAAACCACTTGAAGTGCGTATGGGTTCCGGTAAAGGTGCACCAGATCACTGGGTGGCAGTTGTCAAAAAAGGTCGTGTGATGTTTGAAATTAATGGTGTTTCTGAAGCGATTGCTAGAGAAGCATTACGATTGGCATCTCACAAATTACCAATCAAAACTAAAATCGTCAAAAGAGGTGACCAAGCATGAAAGCCTCAGAAATAAGAAAAATTAATAATACCGATCTTGAAAAACGTATCGGAGAGTTAAAGACTGAACTCTTTAATTTACGTTTTCA
>JALRKC010000146.1 GCA_023254955.1 Candidatus Nanopelagicales bacterium
ATCCGGCACAGGTAAGGAGCTGGCGGCTCAGTACCTGCACAGCCACAGCAAACGATCCGCCAATCCCTTTGTCACCGTAGAGTGCTCGGGCCTGACCGAAAGCTTGTTTGAGAGCGAGCTGTTTGGCCACGAAAAAGGCGCGTTTACCGGTGCCACCCACCGCAAGCCTGGACTGGTTGAAGCCGCCCGAGGTGGCACGCTGTTCCTCGATGAGGTGGGTGATATTCCGCTCGCTATGCAGGTTAAACTGCTGCGCCTGATTGAATCCGGCAGTTACCGCCCGGTGGGCAGTGTGACGCCGAAACAGGCAGACTTCAGGCTGATCTGTGCCACCCACCGCGACATCGCCGCTATGGTTCAGGCCGGATCATTCCGTAAGGATCTTTACTACCGCATCAGCCCGTTCCCGGTGTTACTGCCGTCACTGAGCGAGCGTCTGGAAGATATTATTCCGCTCGCCACCCATATGCTGGAGCAACTGAGCCATCAGCGCCCCCTGCAGTTCTCCGACGCGGCCTGCGACTGGCTGATCAGCCGCGATTATCCCGGCAACATTCGCGAACTCCGCAATCTCATAGAACGGGCTATTCTGTTATGTGATGGCAATACGATTGAGCCGCTGCACCTGCAACCGCCCGGTATTCTTCAGACGCCGTCCACGGACCAGATCATTCCAGCTCAGGAAATTCTGCCGCTGGCTAATCTGGAAAGCACCTACCTAAGTCGGGTTG
>JALRKC010000147.1 GCA_023254955.1 Candidatus Nanopelagicales bacterium
CTTCCGGATCAATCAGGCTTAACCGATTCTCGTTAACCAACATGGTCTGGTGTTTGAGCCAATCTGCCCATGCCTCTTTAGACACATTTTCAAAAATTTTTTTTCCCAATTCGCCAGGGTAAGGAGGAAAATCGAGTCCTTCCGCTTCTTTACCCAGCTTTACACAGTTTACAAGTCTAGTCATTTTTTCTCACATTCATTTATAATGAGTGCAAATTTTATCAAGGGAGGGATAACATGGAAAGTCCTTTTAAAGGAAAGACAGGCATCAAAAGACTCATCAATGCCATTGGTTACTCATTTGCTGGATTTAAAGTTGCTTTCAAGAAAGAGGATGCCTTCAGACAAGAGGTGCTAATGACTCTGATTCTGGTTCCCCTTGCCATTTATATATCAACCAACGCCATTGAACTGGTGTTGCTGATTTTTTCTACTTTGCTTGTTCCTATTGTTGAGCTATTAAACTCTGCAATCGAGGCGACTGTAGATCGGATTAGTTTAGAAAAACACAAACTCGCAAAGAGGGCTAAAGATATCGGTAGTGCCGCTGTTTTTCTCAGCCTTGTTAATCTCTCTGCGGTTTGGCTCATCATTATTTTTTACTAAAACTCTCCTTGTAATCCCATTAGGAAAGAGCGTCCTCCTCTCAGGAATTTATCCTTCATAAAGGAAGAGTGATCCCTTATATCCTGATCCAATAAGTTATACCCTTTTATGA
>JALRKC010000148.1 GCA_023254955.1 Candidatus Nanopelagicales bacterium
GGAAAGATATCGATAACATCACCTCTTACTCTAAAGGTGCCTCTTCGAAAATCGATATCATTGCGCGTATATTGCATAGAAGCAAGGCGCCTTAAAATAGAGCGTTGCTCTATCAAGTCACCTCTATCAAGATGCAAAATCATATTTAGGTAAGACTCTGGGGCACCCAATCCGTATATAGCTGAAACAGTTGCAACCACTACCGTGTCTTGTCTCTCTAATAATGCTTTGGTTGCCGATAGTCGCATTTGTTCAATGTGCTCATTGATAGAAGCATCCTTTGCAATATAAGTATCCGATGTAGGCACATATGCCTCTGGTTGATAATAGTCATAGTACGAAACAAAGTACTCAACAGAATTTTCTGGAAAATAATCTCTAAATTCTCCATACAATTGGGCAGCCAAAGTTTTATTTGGAGCCATAATAATTCCAGGCCTTTGGGTCTTTTCAATAATTTTGGCCATGGTGTATGTCTTCCCTGAGCCAGTTACACCTAGGAGCACTTGATGAAGCAAGCCATCTTCTAAGCCTTCAACTATGGTATCGATAGCTGCAGGTTGATGTCCTGCCGGCTCATAGTTTGAATGGACTTTTAAGATTTTTGACATAAGTAAATATATTACTTTGAGGCTTTTTTATTTATAATGCACAACTTGTCGTTCCCCGATAGCTCAGTTGGTAGAGCAGTT
>JALRKC010000149.1 GCA_023254955.1 Candidatus Nanopelagicales bacterium
ATACCAGAAATTCCATGGCCACTTGTACATCCACCACTTATTCTGGTTCCTAATCCGACTAATAAACCAGCAATAATTAATAGTGTATATGAACTAGAAATAGTGACACTGATTTGCTTGCTAGTAAACAAAGTATATAAGATAGGGCCAATTATAAGACCTACTAAAAATAAAAAGTTATCAAATCTATTATTTTTTTCAGTAAGTGCATTACTTGCGATACCACTGATCCCTACTAACCGACCATTTAATAAAAAAAATACCACCACTGCTAAACCTATTACCACTCCTCCGGTAAAAGCTGATACTGGTGTAAAATTAATTATATTCATTTAACTTTGTAAGACTGGAAATGCTTGTCTCATTTTTAAAAAATTTTTTTGATATTCCATCTTTGTACATCTATCTTGCACGTATTCAATATTATTTAATTCAACAATTTCTTTTGCTTTATCATTTTTTATACCAAGTTGTAGCCATAAAACCTTAGCACCAATTTTTACAGTGTCTTCAGCGATTTTTTCAGCTTCTGCTGAGGGTCTAAATACGTTTACTATCCCCACGTCCGCCTTTATATCAGTTAACTTTTCATAAACATCTTCACCTAAAATTTTTTGTCCTTTAACTGAAGGATTAACGGGATAAACTTTAAAGCCGTATTCTTGCATATATTTCATA
>JALRKC010000014.1 GCA_023254955.1 Candidatus Nanopelagicales bacterium
ACGACCCCAGTAGACAATTGCGAACCAACACCTAATTGGTCGCCTAGGAACACTATCAATGAAGCCAAAAGAACGTTACTTAGAAATGAAATTATAAAAACTTGATCGTCAAAAACCTTTTCTAGGTTGGCTCTGATGCCACCAAAGACTGCGTCTAGTGCGGCAACGACTGCGATCGGCAAGTATGGCAAAAGCCAGCTCGGAACATCTGGATTGATAAAAATTCCAAGGATTACACCCAGCAAAAGCCCGACAATGGCAATCAATTTATGTTTCCAATCCTTAGATTTTCTACTTCAGGAAGCACTCTTACTGATGTTGGTAGCTCAATACTATCAAGTGGATTTACTTTTAGACCTATATTGTAAATACGCGAGACTTCAGCAATTTGCTTATAGTCTTCGGTTTCTAAAAAATTCTCAAGCAAATCACTTGGTCCAATTGCATAGATCTTGTAAGGCGGCAAAATTGGTCGATAATTTACTAAAATTGCTTCACCTGATTGACTGACTGCAGTCATCGGAGAAATTCTTTGGTTTCCGATAGCTACAGCTTCAGCACCTGCAGTCCAAAGGCCATTTAGCACTGTAAAAATATCCGTGTCAAAGACCCGTGCCAAACTTGGATCGATATCTAAACTTAGCTTTGTTAAATCCGCATCATTTAATTCAATCTCCAGACCCGGCCCAATTACCGCTTGATAACCAGAGGCAAAGTTCAACAATGCAAGGTCCTCTTGATCAACACTAGGTAAAACTGAGGCTTGAGATTCTTGCAATGAGGTTATTTTTTGGGTGATTTCTTCTAGTTTGGTTTCTTTTTCTTCTAGCAAAATAGATTGAGTGGTTATGTTTTCTCTCAATAGATCACGATTTTGCAGCGATATAGGTATTGACTGACGAGTTATCGAAGCGCCAATTCCGAAAATAATGCCGGCAATGGTTAATACAATCAAGATCAACCACTTTGGGTCTGAGGCAGATTTTCCTAGACTCTTTTTTATCTCCGCTTTCTTGAAATACGAATCGTCCTGCACATCTTGCCAAAGGTTTTCCAATAGTAAAGATGAATCTTGGATATTAGTTCTTTTACTCAACACTTGACCTTAAAGAATGAAACTGCTGGGTATAAAGATACGCGGACCACACATACAAGCCTATTCCCCAAAAGATAAATGCGTAGGCTGTGGTTTCGACAAATCTATTGGGTAAATCATATGCAGTTGCAATCAAGCTCAAAGGTAATCCACCCATCAGGCAGAAAGATCCCATTTTGCCGGCATTGTGAACTGGCAATCCAAGGTAGCCGAGCCTCCTAACTCTTAACATTAATATCGCAAGATAAATTTCTCTTGCCGCGATGAGCAAAACGATCAAGATAGGCACAGCTTCGATAATTGTTGCAACTGCAACCAAAGTAATAATGTAAAGTCGATCAACAATTGGATCAAACTTTTCACCAAAGACACTGTATTGATTCAATTTTCTCGCTAGAAAACCATCAAGCCAATCAGAAAAAGAAGCTACGAATAAGACAAAAAATGCAAATCCTATTTGACGATTAATAACCAAATAGGCAAAAACAGGAATGGTAAAAAACCTCAACAGCGTGAGAAGATTCGGAATAGTCCATAGATTCATAGTTTCTCCATTGAGTCGGGCTAGCGGGATTTGAACCCACGACCCCTCGGCCCCCAGCCGAGTGCGCTACCAAACTGCGCTATAGCCCGTGTCATCGCTTCCTTCTTCGAACCCGCATATGGATTGGCGAACCTTCAAATCCGAATTCTTCTCGTAATCTGCGTTCGATAAATCTTACATATCCTGCATCCAGCGCTCCCGAAGCGAACAAGGCGAAGGTTGGTGGTTTTGTGCCAACTTGCGTCATGAACAGAACTTTAGGTTGCTTTCCACCCCTAACGGGATGAGGGTGGGATGCCACAATTGTCTTAAGAAATTGATTTAGCTGACCAGTTGAAATTCTCTTTTGCCAACTTTCGATAGCGATCATCAAAGCTTTTTCAATTCGGTTGATATGCCAAGCTGTTTTCGCACTGATGTTTACCCTGGGAGCCCAGGCAACGTTTGCTAGTAGTAATTCTATTTCTCTTTCTAGAGTGATTCTTCGATCTTCTTCCACTAAATCCCACTTATTAAATACAAGAACGAGCGCTCTACCTGCTTCAATCGAAAGATTGATTAACTTTCGGTCTTGATCAGAAATCACTTCACTGGAATCCAAGATCAAAAGAACTGCATCTGCTCTATCTATAGCACTCTGAGTTCGAAGTACGGAAAAGTACTCAGCCCCCTCGCTTTGCTTGCCACGTTTTCTAATTCCAGCAGTATCAATGAATCTCCAGGTGCTGTTTTCTAGTTCAACAATTTCGTCAATTGGATCAATTGTGGTTCCAGCTACTTCTGACACCACTGCCCTTTCAGTTTTTGATAATGAATTCAATAAGCTGCTTTTACCGACATTTGGTCTTCCAGCAAGCGCAACCGAAAAAACATTATTTTTCACTTTTTTTGATACATTTTCGGGGATTTTGCTAACGATAAGATCTAATAAATCACCTACGCTGCGTCCATGCAAAGCGCTAACTGGATATGGCTCGCCTAGACCAAGCCCCCAAAGACTCGAAGCATTTAATTCATCTTTTTCATTGTCAGCTTTGTTTGCGATGAGAACCACTGGTTTCGCTTCTCGTCTAATCAAATCAAGGGCCAAGTTATCCTCTGTTAGCGCCCCAACTCTGGCATCAACAACGAAAAGTATTAGATCTGCGGCCATCACCGCGTCACGCACTTTTGCCGCAACTAAGGGGCTAAAGCCATCTTTTTCGCTATCTAAACCACCGGTGTCAACTAAAGCGAAAGTCCTTCCGCCCCACTCGGTTACATAACTAACTCGATCTCTAGTTACCCCGGGTCGATCTTCTACTACTGCTGCCTGGCGTCCGATTAATCTATTTACCAAAGTCGATTTTCCAACATTTGGTCGACCAATTACCACTACTTGTGCGAGCGAATTTGGATCAATATCTCTTAACTCTAGATCCGGATCGAACGTCTCTTGGAACTCTTCGCCCTCAACCCAGATGTCATCTTGAATCGGTGATAAAAAATCTTCTTCTACAACTTCATCCATTCGTTAAGCCATTTTCTACAATCTCGATAGCAGCTTGAATTGATTGATCTATATTCAATTCTGTTGTATCGAGCAATATAGAGTCATCAGCCCGCTTAAGAGGCGAAATTATTCTTGTGGAATCTAATTGATCTCGATTCTTTAAAGAGTCTTGGGTTAGTTGAGAATTTTGCCCTAGTTCACTCGCCCGTCGTAGCGATCTTTGATTTAGATCTGCTTCTATAAAAATTTTGATGTCAGCATTAGGCATTACCACCGTGCCGATGTCTCTTCCTTCCATGACAATCCCAGATCCCTGATTCATAATGCTTCTTTGGAGTTCAACCATCCAACTACGTACCGAAGCGGAGGCAGAAACTTTTGAAACAGAATCGGTAATTCGTTGAGTTCTGATTTCTTCAGTGACATCGCAATTATCGATTGAAATTTGAAAATTTTCAGGATCAGTGCCTATTTTTAAATCAACTTGAGAAATTCGATCTTCCCAATTTGCCGGCAATTCATCTTTACTATTTAGCAGCCATGCCGTAACTGCTCGATACATCGCCCCAGTATCTAAGTACTCAAGTTGATATTTTCTTGCCAACGCTTTACTTATTGTGGACTTACCAGAACCGCTAGGGCCATCGACTGCGATTTTCATATTATTGGGCAAGATCTTGGCGCAAAACTTCGGCTCCCCGAAGGTAGACATGATTTATCTCAGAACGTGCCTTTGTTATGTCACAATGCATTAATACCCGCACTACTTTTTTTGGGGCATTTTTAACGTTCATTTCGACAGAGCACAATAAAGGTACATCTCCCATTCCCAACTCGCGCGCCGCAGCAGCTGGGAAAGCGCAGGTTAGATCAGGTGTCGCAGTAAGAATGATACTAATCAAATTTTCATTTTTGATTTGATTTCTTTCCATCATTACTAAAATTAACTCTTTTGTTGCGGCAATCATTTCGGATGCTAAATTTTCTTGCAGCATTGTTGCGCCTCTAATTGCCCTCACGATGCAGTCCTTTTTTTAGAATCAGATATAACTTGATATAGACTCTTGACTTCAACTTCACTTAGCATTCTAGACTTTCCCGGTTTCATTTCTCCAAGTTTAATTGGACCGAATTGGGTTCTAACTAGTTGTAAAAGATCTAGACCAAGAAATTCAATCATTCTTCGAACGATTCGATTTCTACCCTCATGAATTGTGATTTCGACAAGACTGTCCGAAGCGGTCGAAGCAACGAGCTTTGCGCTGCTCGCTCTGGCAAACCCATCACTAAGTTCTACACCTTCTTGAAGCATTTTTAAGTGAATTGGTTTAATCTGACCGCGTATTCTTGCTAAATAAACTTTAGCTACTCCAATTGAAGGATGGGTTAATCCGTGACCAAGCGCACCATCATTTGTTAGCAGTAAAAGCCCTTCGGTGTCTTGATCGAGTCTTCCTACATGAAATAGTCGCTCTTTTCGTCCTTCTACGAATTCACCTACAGTTACTCGATCATCGGTTTTCTTCATAGTAGTTACCACGCCGCTGGGTTTATTCATCATCAAAACCACTGGAGTAAATCCTTTAGAAATTTTTACTCCATCCACTTCGATAAGGTCATTACTTGGATCCACGCGCCGACCTTGAGATGAAACTATTTCACCATTAATGCTGACTCGTCCTTCGGCAATTAACTCTTCACAAGCACGCCGGGAACCAAGCCCAGCTTGCGCTAAAACTTTTTGCAATCTGATGCCTTCGTTTTCAGCCATTAGCGGTCAGCGTCTTCTATTAAACTGTCTAAAGCGCTCATATCTGGCAAATAATCTGCAACTGCTGGCAAGTCAGATAAATCATTTATGCCTAGTTTTTCGAGAAAATAACTTGTAGTTCGATAAAGAATACTCTGTGACTCATGTTCCATACCCGCTTCTTCAATTAATCCTCGATTTAGCAAGGTTCGCATCACGCTATCTACATTTACTCCGCGAATTGCAGAAATTCTTCCTTTAGAAACAGGCTGTTTGTAGGCAACAACCGCAAGAGTTTCTAAAGAAGCCTGGGTTAACTTAGTAGGTTGCCCTTCTTTTACAAATTTTTCAACGATCGGCCAGCACTCCTCATTGGTATAAAAACGCCACCCACCTGCTACCTGTCTCAATAGGAAGCCACTTTGCTTTTGCTCAAGCTCATAACCAATATTTGCTAATTCTTTGTCTACATCTGCAACCGGCGTATCAGTTATCTGAGCCAGGATCTCGACTTTCACTGGCTCATCTATTACCATCAGAATCGCTTCTAATGCTGCACGCAATGAAGGCGCAGCTAGTCCATCAAAAGTTTCTTCACTCTCTTCTTGAGTTATCGGCTCAATTTCCATCTCACTCATTGGTTTCCTCTTCATCAAACTCTTGTCCAACAGAAATTTCGCCTTCGGCACTTCCTGACCATCTAATAAATAAATCCGCCAACGGTGCAGCTTGTTCCAGGACTACTTGCGATTGTTTAAATAAATCTAAAATCGCTAGAAATCGCGCCACTATCTCACCCACACTGGCGCCGGCTACCAAACTTCTAAAAGTAGCTGTTCCACATATTCTAAGTTTTTCTACGATGATTTGCGATTGTTCGGCAACGCTTACCAAGGGTGCATGTAAGTGAGTCAGCGTTAACTCTGGTTCATATTTAGGTTCAAAAACTTTCTTCGCTAACCTGGCAAATTCATTGGGTCCGAGCCCAATTAGCACCTCAGGAAGTAGATTTGCAAATGCTGGCTCAACACTGACAAGCCTCGCAACCCGCTTTTGATTTAAATCCATTTCATTTCTAAACCAACTTGAAACTTCCTTGAAAGCTTTATATTGCAGAAGTCTGGCAAAGAGTAGGTCTCGTGCCTCAAGTCGAGCAATGTCTTCCTCATCTTCAACTTCACCACTTGGTAAAAGTCGGGCGGCTTTAAGGTCAAGTAAAGTCGCTGCAATTACTAAAAACTCTGTAGTGGTTTCTAAATCCCAATGATCACCCTGCGCCTTAATAAAATTTAAAAAGTCATCAGTCACAAGATGCAACGCCAAAGCGGTTACTTCTAATTCATGTTTGGCAATTAGCGAGAGTAACAGGTCAAATGGACCTTCAAACTCCTCGAGTTTTACTTTGAATATTGGTTTTTGGTCGGGATTCTCATCCAGAACCATCGTGGATTCGCTCATTAGAACTTAGCGATCAACTCTCGAGCTAGCCGTTGATAAGCCTTGGCTGCAGGTGACTTAGGGGCGTATTGAGTTATCGGACTCCCGGCTGCAGTAGTTTCTGGGAATTTAACGGTTCGTGAGATGACCGTTTCAAAAACTTTATCTCCAAAAGCTTCTTCGACTCTTTCTAAAACTTCTCGACCATGCACTGTTCTCGGGTCGTACATCGTGGGCAAAATTCCGATAATTTCAAGACGTGGATTAATCCGAGACTTAATTTTTTCAACAGTTTGAGTTAATAGCGCCAATCCCCTTAAAGCAAAATATTCTGTCTCCAAAGGCACGATACAACCATCAGAAGCTGCAAGGGCATTAACTGTGAGTAGGCCTAAAGATGGTTGACAATCAATAATTATGTAGTCGTATTCATCCATTAGTGGTTTGAGTGCTATTTGCAAGGCTTGCTCTCTACCGACCTCGCTTACCAGTTGCATTTCTATAGCCGAGAGTTCGATATTGCTAGGCAACAGATCCAAATTTTCTACACCGGTACTTACTAATACGCTTTGCGCAGTAGCATGCTCGTTTCCTAAAACATGAAACAAAGACTTTTCGAGTTGATAAACGCTAATTCCAAGGCCTACAGAAAGTGCTCCCTGAGGATCGAAATCAACTAATAAAACTTTTCTACCATAACCAGCTAGCGCAGCTCCAAGATTGATAGTGCTCGTTGTTTTACCAACTCCACCTTTTTGATTTACAACAGAAATTACTTTTGCAGGTCCATGAGATTCCAGAGGTGCTGGTAGTGGAAAAGCGGTCGCACTTTTTTGACCCTTGGCGATTCTGGAACCATCATCTTTGACTGTTCCTGTTGCCATTTATTGCCTCCTACGCAACCTATCTCGGTTGGGTTGTCAGAAACTATAGTCTGTCACTAGATAATTCAATATTTACGCATTAACCAGCGCGTGGATGAGCTATAAGAAATGTGTCACGTATTTGGTCAATATTCACTTTGGTGTAGATCTGAGTAGTAGTCACAACACTATGCCCAAGTAACTCCTGTACCACGCGAATATCAGCACCTCCCGCCAGTAGGTGGGTGGCGAAAGTGTGGCGGAGCGAATGCGGCGTTAGCTCTATTGGCAAATTTGCCATTTGACCGGCGCTTTTAATTATCAACCAGGCGGCCTGCCGGGTTATCCTCGTACCCCGTCGCGAAACCAGCAGCGCTGACTGCCTTGCTTTATTTTTTAGCAATTCTGGTCTTGCCTGAATTAGATATTTGTCCAAAGTTGTGGCTAACTCTTTTCCTATTGGAACCAGTCTTTGCTTAGCGCCCTTACCGTACTTAACTTTGATCCACTTATTTTCTAGATCAAGGTCTTCCAGATCTATTGCAATCGCCTCACTGATTCTCACTCCAGTGCCATAAAGCAATTCCAAGAGAAGTAAATTTCTAACATCACTTGGATTATTCCTTGGCACTTGCGATAACAACGTTGTTACTTGCTCATGTGACAATGATTTAGGAAGCCGCATAACTTTATTTCGCGAATGAAGACCTGCCGTTGGGTCGTTGGTAATCAAACCATCATCGATCAGATATCTAAAAAAAGTTTTAAAACATGATAATTGTCTATCACTCGTAGAGATGGAATTTTTACTCTCGTGTAAAAAAGTTTTTATAGACTCAGCATTCAAACTACGAGATCCATCTTTCAAAAATTTGTCTAAAGCTAACAAATCATTGCGATAAGCTTCAATAGTATTTTTTGATAATCCACGTTCAATTGATAAATGTGAAATGAAAATATCTAGATGATTTGCTATCACTTCAATATATTGGCTAGATCCGTTAGCGGAAGGTTGAATTCATCAGACACAGCTCGCTGAGTTATCTGTCCAGCATGCACGTTTAAACCCTTAGCGAATCCGAAATCTGACTTTAGAGCTGTTTTCCAACCGATAGTTACAAGTTTCATCACATAAGGCAATGTCGCATTTGTCAAAGCGTAGGTTGAGGTATGTGGAACTGCTCCAGGCATGTTAGCCACACAATAAAAAATAGATTCATGAACCTTAAAAATGGGATTATCATGCGTGGTAGGACGCGAATCTTCGAAGCATCCGCCTTGATCTATTGCAATATCTACCAAAACACTTCCAGGTTTCATTTGAGAAACAAGTTTGTTACTTACCAATTTTGGTGCTTTGGCACCGGTAACTAATACCGCTCCAATAACCAGATCGGCATCTTTGACTTGTTTTTCAATTTGGAATTTATTGCTGATTACGCTTTTAATTCTTCCTTCAAATTGCAGATCAATTTCGCGGAGGCGGTTTATATTGTTATCTAAAATAGTGACCTGCGCACCGAGGCCTAACGCAATTCTTGCAGAACTTAGCCCAGCAACTCCCCCTCCAATTACAACCACTCTCGCACTTTCGACAGAAGGTACTCCGGAGAGCAACACGCCTCTTCCTTGATTAGGCTTCATGAGCGAATTAGCTCCAACTTGACTAGCCAAACGGCCGGCAACTTCACTCATCGGAGCTAAAAGCGGTAATTGTCCGGCAGCGTCCTCAACGGTTTCATAAGCAATAGCGGTTGTACCACTATCCAATAGTGCCTGAGTGCATGGTCGGGAGGCTGCAAGATGCAGGTAAGTAAAAAGTACTTGGTCTTTTTGTAATAGCTGGTATTCACTCTCAATTGGTTCTTTAACTTTTAAGATAAGTTCCGCAGCATCCCAAATTTCTTTCTGCTTATTAATGATTTTTGCTCCAGCAAGTTCGTAATCTTCGTTAGTGATGCTTGAACCCAGCCCCGCATTTTTTTCAACTAGCACTTGGTGGCCATGAGCAGTTAATTCATGCACTCCATCAGGAGTAATGGCGACACGAAATTCGTTATTCTTGATTTCTTTCGGAATTCCAACAATCATGCGATCCCCTTGCTATCGAGTATCTTACAAATAGATCACTTAGCTTGTCTCCGAATAAGACTTGCGGCTATAAGTCCCTTAAACAAAGGGTGTGGCAAAGTTGGACGAGATTTAAATTCAGGATGAGCTTGAGTAGATACGTAATATGGGTGAATCTCCGTTGGAAGTTCAACAAATTCCACCAAATTGCCATCTGGAGATGTCCCACTTATTCGCAATCCTGCCTGTTCTAATTGTTCTCGATATTTGTTATTAACTTCATAACGATGTCTGTGCCGCTCGGTTATTTCAGAATTGCCATAAAGATCCTTTACTAAGGATCCCTCTAACAATTTAGCTGGATAAGAGCCAAGTCGCATGGTTCCACCCATGTCCTTCTCGCCTGCGACAACTTCTAGCTGTTCTTGCATTGTTGCAATCACAGGATTTTTGGTGTCAGAATCAAATTCACTACTTGAGGCATCTGGTATCCCAACCATGTTCCGGGCGAATTCAATAACCATGCACTGAAGACCCAGGCAAAGCCCTAGAGTTGGAATCTTGTTTTCGCGCGCATACTTTAAAGCGCCAACTTTTCCTTCTATCCCTCTAATACCAAATCCACCGGGAACGCAGATTCCGTCCAAACCCGAAAGAGCCTTCTCGGCACCTGATTGGCTAGCACATGAATCAGAGGCAATCCAGTGAATATTGACTCTTGCATTCATCGCAAAACCACCTGAACGCAAAGCCTCGGTAACGCTTAGGTAGGCATCTGGCAGATCAATATATTTTCCAACTAATCCAATGTTTACCTCGTGCGCAGGTTGATGGACTCGATTTAATAATTGATCCCACTCTTGCCAGTTCACATCTCTGAACCCTAAATTCAATTTGCGCACCACATAAGCATCAAGGCCTTCAGCATGCAGTACGCGGGGAATGTCGTAAATGCTTGGAGCGTCACCAGCTGCTACAACTGCCTCTTCTTCCACATCACACATCAAAGAAACTTTGCGTTTAATTGATTGAGGTATTTCGCGATCAGATCGAAGCACTATCACATCCGGCTGAACACCGATGCTTCTAAGCGAAGCCACGGAATGTTGTGTTGGTTTAGTTTTGAGTTCACCGCTAGGCCCAATGTATGGCAAAAGAGAAACGTGCAAAAAGAAGGTATTTTCGCGACCTATTTCATGACGAATTTGCCGAACTGATTCTAAGAAAGGCAGTGACTCTATATCGCCCACAGTTCCGCCAATTTCAGTTATCACTACATCAACACTTGAGTTTGACATAGACAAAATTCGTGCCTTGATTTCATTGGTGATATGAGGAATAACCTGAACGGTATCCCCTAAATATTCACCTCGACGCTCCCTAGCGATAACGCTTGAATAAACCTGACCGGTTGTTACATTTGCGCTCTTTGAGAGGTTGACATTAAGGAATCTTTCATAGTGCCCGATATCAAGATCTGTTTCGCCACCATCTTCAGTTACAAAAACCTCTCCGTGTTGGAACGGATTCATGGTACCTGGATCCACATTTAAATAAGGATCGAGTTTTTGCATTGTTACTTTAAGGCCCCTAGCAACAAGCAGGTTTCCTAAGCTAGATGCGGTTAGACCCTTGCCAAGTGAGGAGGCAACCCCACCGGTTACGAAAATATGTTTAACAGGCAAAAAAACTCCCGCGGTTAATGAATTGATTATTCAACCCACGGGATTACAGCCTACCGCGAACCGCCACTCGCCAAAGCGAGTAGTTCGTCTGCGTGTTGAAGTGCGCTCTTGCTGCCTTCAAGGCCAGCCAACATTCTTGAGAGTTCCAGCCTTCTCGCCTCACCCTCAACAACTTTCACGCTAGTTATCACTGAAGACTTATCACTCTTTTTTTCTATGACCAAATGCTGATCAGCAAAGGCAGCAACTTGCGCTAAGTGGGTAACTACAATTACCTGGGTCGTGCTTGAAAGACTCTTAAGTCTTTTAGCTATCTCAATTGCTGCTTTACCGCCCACGCCAGCATCAATTTCGTCAAAAATCATAACTCTATCTATCTTTGTTTTAGACATAACAACTTCAATCGCCAGCATAAGTCGAGAAAGTTCGCCACCGCTAGCGATTTTTGCGACGGGGCCTAACTTGAGTTTCCTATTTGATCTAAATAAAAAATCGATAGTTTCAACACCCGTCTCCTTGTGTTCAGAACTGAGGGTAGGTGTGCTTTGCATAAAGACTATAAATTCGGCTTCAGGCAACATTAAAGACGCTAGTTCTTTAGTCACCGATTCGCTTATTTTTTC
The DNA here is from genome assembly GCA_023254955.1 of Candidatus Nanopelagicales bacterium. Next base: position 11,561 of record JALRKC010000014.1, read on the forward strand.
GGAGATATTAATTCTATTTTTAGAGATACGTTCGGCTATCTTTATTAAATTGCTTTCTGTTTCTCTTAAACTTCGTAAGAGTTCATCGCGGTACGATCCCGGGTCATTTAGTTTTGCGATTGTCAATTGCGCATTTTCTAGATTCCCAAGCACATCTTCCATGGTTGGACCATAGAGCTTAAGCAGGCGGTTGATTTTTGAGCGGCGGTCTTCCAAAGCGTTAATATCTTCAACCTCTTCAAATCTTTCACTCAATAACACGGCGCTTGAGCCTATGCCCCTAAAATTCTCCAGTAGCTCACTTACCTTTTCATTTAACAAAATAAATTCAGGGTCATTTTGATTTAGACCAGAAATAGCTCTTTGTAGTTCATTTAGCTGCGTTGATAGTTGACCTTCAGACAAATTGATAGCTAAAGATAATGCGCTTTGAATTTTTTCAATATTTTGCAGGTTATCAATCTTATTCTTTAGTAATTCATCTTCATTGATATCAGGATTAACTTCTTGTATATCTGTGATTAATTGTTGTAGTTTTTCCTTCTCTTGCATTTTGGATTCTAAGTCTGCATCTATTTCCTCAAGTGTCCCCTTTTGCTTTCGCCATTGTTTGTACATCTGGCGATGAGAATCAACAAGCTCGAGATGCTCGCTATCACCGAAACGATCAACTGCTTCGAGAGCAAAATTGGGCTTCGTCAGGTGCATTTGATCTTTTTGACCGTGAATGAAAATTAAATCACCTGTAATTTCAGATATCAAACCAGCGGGAACAGATCTACCGCCCAAGTAGTTTCGTGTCTTAGAGTCTTTAGAAAAGCTTCTGGAAATCAAAAGTCCATCGTCTTCTAGATCTAATTCAAAATCTTTAGCTTTTGCTTGTAAATCAGCGCCAGAAAAATCTAATTCAGCTTCCACGAGAGCTTGACTCTGTTCATCTATCAATGACGACAGTAACTTTTTGCCAAGCAATGCATCAATCGCAGATAGGAGCATTGTCTTACCTGCGCCAGTTTCGCCAGTTAGTACAACGAATCTATTGTTTAACTCGATATTAAATTCTTGAATTAATCCAAGATTCTTGACTCTTAAATTTCTTATCATGTTAAATTTTTGCGAGCTCGCCAACCTGAGACCGGTAGTTGGAATTTAGCCACTAGTCGATTGGTGAAACTAGTGTCATTAAGCCGGGCGATCGGAACGCCTATGTCAGATCTAGTGATCTCAACGGTGCTACCTATAGGTAATGGAAATTCTCTCCGACCATCTGCAACCAACATTCCTTTTGTTGAGTTGTCTGGGATGGCAACGGTAATTTTACTCTTTGGCGAGACAACTAAAGGACGTGCAAAAAGTGCATGAGCACTTATTGGCACGACTAAAATCGCTTCCACTTCTGGCCAAACCACTGGCCCACCAGCGCTAAAGGCGTAGGCGGTCGATCCGCTAGGCGTAGCGCAAACAATTCCATCTGCACCAAATTCTGAAACCGGCAATTCATCAATTGCCAAAATTAAATCAAACATATGTCCGCGAATAGTTTTTTCTATAGAAACATCGTTGAGTGCAAAGGTTTCATAGATTATTCGATCATTTTCCTTTACTTCTACTTTCAGACATAGACGATTTTCTACTTGCCAATTCTTATCATTAACACTTTTAATCACATCAACTAAATCGCTTTGTTCAGCTTCAGCAAGAAATCCAACATGACCAAGATTGATTCCCAGAATCGGGCTGGAGTTGCCTCGCGCTGTCTCAACGGCTCTCAAAATTGTTCCATCTCCACCGG
>JALRKC010000150.1 GCA_023254955.1 Candidatus Nanopelagicales bacterium
AAAATGTATAAAGCTATCTTTTTTCTCTATGAAGTTGATGTTTCCTACAGTTGGAACAAAATTTTTTAAATTCCATTCTATCTGGAACATTGGTCTTGTTCTTTGTAGTTACATAGTTTTGAGCTTTGCATTCTGTGCAAACCATCGTTAAAGGTGGTCTCTTATCCGAAGCCATCTTTTTCTCCTTTTTTAACTAGTAGCGGCGGGCAGACTTGAACTGCCGACCTCACGATTATGAGTCGTGCGCTCTTACCAACTGAGCTACGCCGCCATAAGACTTATTTTAGTCTCTGAGCCCTCTTCCGGGATTGAACCGGAGACCTCTTCCTTACCATGGAAGTGCTCTACCAACTGAGCTAAGAGGGCAAGTGCCGAGAGTAGGATTCGAACCTACGAAGGCATAACCGGCAGATTTACAGTCTGCTCCCTTTGGCCGCTCGGGCATCTCGGCTTAACTCTAAAGTCTATATAGATTTTAGATTATTTAGGAAGATTAGTGAGATAAATCTTCATAGATTATCATCTTGTTATGGACAAAAAAGTTAAAAAGTCTCTAGAAAAATGGTACGAGAATCAATTAATAAATTTAGAGACTTATGAAGAAATTAAAAATTTTGAAAATGAACAAGCTCCAATAAAATCAAAATTTTCACGAATTATTGTTTTGGTAGGTG
>JALRKC010000151.1 GCA_023254955.1 Candidatus Nanopelagicales bacterium
TACCTATACCACTAATTCCATGACCGCTCGTGCAACCACCACTAATTCTAGTTCCTAATCCAACTAATAAACCTGCAACAATTAATAATATATATGAGTTTGAAATTGTGACATTGATTTGCTGTTTAGTGAATAAAGTATATAAAATTGGACCTATAATTAAGCCGATTAGAAATAAAAAATTATCAAATCTTTTATTTGTTTCAGTAAGAGCATTACTAGCAATACCGCTAATACCTACTAAACGACCATTTAACAAAAAAAATACTACAACAGCTAAACCGATGATAACTCCTCCAGTAAATGCTGATATGGGTGTAAAGTTAACTATATTCATTTAATTTTGTAATACTGGAAAGGCTTGTCTCATTTTTAAAAAATATTTTTGATACTCCATCTTTGTACATCTATCTTGTACATATTCAATATTATTTAATTCTACAATTTCTTTAGCTTTTTCATTTTTTATTCCTAACTGTAACCATAAAACTTTGGCTCCAATTTTTACAGTATCTTCAGCTATTTTTTCAGCCTCTTTTGAAGGTCTAAATACATTAACTATACCCACATCTGACTTTATATCAGTTAATTTTTCGTAAACATCTTCACCTAAAATTTTTTGTCCTTTAACAGAAGGATTAACAGGATAAATTTTAAAACCATACTCTTGCAT
>JALRKC010000152.1 GCA_023254955.1 Candidatus Nanopelagicales bacterium
AAGATTTGTTTTGCAAAATCAGTCATTTTTTAACCTTAAAATTGATATTTTTTACGTGCAGAAAATTCCCTTAATTAAGGTTAAATTTTACCATACTTCGGGGGGAATTTAGTCTTTAAATTCAGCTACGATTTGGCCAATTGATTCCTTTGCATCGCCAAATAACATTCTAGTATTTTCTCTAAAAAATAATGGATTTTGAACTCCAGCAAAGCCAGAAGACATTGATCTTTTAAGAACAAAAACTGTCTTAGCATTATGAACTTCTATGATCGGCATTCCATATATTGGGCTACCTTCCTCCTCGGTAGCTGAAGGGTTAACAACATCATTAGCACCAATTACTATTGCTACATCTATTGTATCCATGGAAGGGTTAACATCTTCTGGTTCGGCGAGTAAATCATACGAGACATTTGCTTCTGCTAACAAAACATTCATGTGACCAGGCATACGCCCGGCAACAGGATGGATTCCATATTTTACTTCTGTGCCATTCTCCTCTAACAGCTCTCCCATTTCTCGAACAACATGCTGAGCTTGAGCAACTGCCATACCATATCCGGGAACCACCAAAACACTAGATGCATTTTCTAGGATTAAGTATGCATCATCAGAGGTAATGGGTTTAACTTCACCCTGCTCTTCTGAAGAGCCTGTTTGGCTAGA
>JALRKC010000153.1 GCA_023254955.1 Candidatus Nanopelagicales bacterium
GATGATGAGCCGGCTCCGCTTGGTATTTTTGGTCAATCTAAGTTGCAGGGTGAACAGCATGTGCGTGAAGCGCATGCTAAGCACATTATACTTCGCGTCAGTTGGGTCTTTAGTGAGACCGGTGTGAACTACCTCACTAAGATGCTTGATCAAGCGCGAGAGCATAAGACACTGCGTGCAGTTGATGATCGTCGTGGTTGTCCTACGGCCGCGCATGATGTTGCCCGCGTTATACTGGCGATTATGGAGCAGATTGAAGAGGGTGCTGAAGCCTGGGGTACCTATCACTACTCGGGTGCTGAAATTACCACTCGCTACCGTTTCCTTGAGGCGATTATTGCGGCTGCTAGTCAGTATGAAGAGTTGGCGGTCAGAAATATTGTGCCCATACCTGGCGCACAGGAGGAGGGGGTTGAGCGTCCTACGTCTTCTGTTTTGACCTGTAAAAAGATATTGAACACCTTTGGTGTGCGTCAGCGGCCTTGGCGTGTTGATCTGCAGCGTTTGGTGCGTGAGCTCTATGGTCAAGATGGTAGTAAGGTGGTGCAGCCTACAACAGAGACGCGTGCCGAAGCGCTGGGTTCATAAGATCTATCACTATTAAAATTTTTGCTCTATTTAGGTAATAAAAAACCCCAGGATCCGAAGATGCTGGGGTTTTT
>JALRKC010000154.1 GCA_023254955.1 Candidatus Nanopelagicales bacterium
AGTGTTCTATATCCAGATGTAATTTGTAGCGAGACTCCCTCTTTCTTAGCCGCTGCTTGTGCTGCAGCAAACCGAATTTCAAGAGTGTGATTGAGCATTTTTGGCGCAGTTAGTGAATGCACAAGAGGGCCTTCACCAAGAGAAAGTTCATCCTCAGCGCATTGATCAATCACATTAGATGTCCGTAATTCATAGGTAACTTTCTTTGCACAGAGACGAGGGATTTCAATCCCGAGCGAATTTGCCATCGGAATGAAGAAGAGCGCGGTGAAAGCCACCAAATACTTCATATTTCGCAGGGTACCAGGGTGAAAAGCAGAGATTTCATGATGATAATATTCGCAGGCAATTTGCGCCCGTAGCTCAACGGATAGAGCATCTGACTACGGATCAGAAGGTTTGGGGTTCGAATCCCTACGGGCGCGCTTCACGTCTGAACGGGAAATCGACAATAAATCACCCAAAACCCTGAATCGTCTGATGCTTAATCAGTAGGTCCTTCCAAAAGGAAGGAAAGCAATGCGAGTGAACGACTGGGTTGAGACCCTTTGGACGGTCTTGAACGTAAGACCGAAAACGCTTTATAACTACAAGCACCAGTACTTCAAATATCTTCAACATGTGATGGGCTCGCTAGAGCT
>JALRKC010000155.1 GCA_023254955.1 Candidatus Nanopelagicales bacterium
AATATTGGAATCCTACAGAAAAAGAAGCTTTATCTAAGATTAAGAAATTCATTAAAGAAGCTATTGCAAAATATGGGAGCAATAGAGATATTCCAGGAATTGAAGGTACGTCAAAAATTTCTTCATATTTAGCCTCAGGGCATATTCATGTTGAGACTATATGGGAAGAAGTTCAAAAAATTGAAAAAAAAACAACAGGTTATAGAAAATATGTAAATGAAATTGGTTGGAGAGAGTTTAGTCATAGTTTGATTAATTACTTTCCAGAAATGCTTAAAGGAAATCTTAGAAAAGAGTTTGATAAATTCCCATGGCAAACAAATAAAAAGTTTTTAAATTTTTGGAAAAAAGGCATGACAGGTTATCCGATTGTAGACGCAGGCATGCGAGAATTATGGGAAACAGGTTGGATGCATAACAGAGTAAGAATGATTACAGCTTCATTTTTAGTTAAACATTTAAGAATTCATTGGCAAGAAGGAGAAAAACATTTTAGAGATTGTTTACTAGATTTTAACGAAGCAAATAATATTGCTGGTTGGCAATGGGTTGCAGGTTGTGGTGCAGATGCAGCTCCTTATTTTAGAATTTTTAATCCAATATTACAGGGAGAAAAATTTGATCCCAAGGG
>JALRKC010000156.1 GCA_023254955.1 Candidatus Nanopelagicales bacterium
ATGTTGGTTGCTGGTTTGGCATTGTTGGCAATAGCAGTTTATTATTTTTTATTATTGAAATTTGAAGTGGATGAAAGAGAAATAGTGAATGCTCTGGTTGCTTTAGGTTTTGGTGCTTCTTTAATTTCAATTTTTGCAAGATTAGGTGGAGGTATTTTTACTAAGGGTGCGGATGTTGGAGCTGACCTTGTTGGTAAGGTTGAAGCTGGTATTCCTGAGGATGACCCAAGAAATCCAGCAGTAATTGCTGACAACGTTGGAGACAACGTTGGTGACTGTGCTGGAATGGCAGCAGATTTATTTGAAACATATGCGGTTACTATTGTTGCAACTATGGTTTTATCATCAATTTTCTTCGTAGGTGATCTTAATATGATGATCTATCCTCTTACAATTGGTGCTGCTTGTTTATTGACATCTATTATAGGTACATTCTTTGTTAAACTTGGAAAAGATAACAATGTGATGAACGCATTATACAAAGGATTTATTGTATCTGCTGTTGCATCATTAGCTATTCTTTGGCCTGTAACAGATCATGTAATTGGTTTTACAAATGAATATACAATTAATGATAAGACTTTTAATGGAATGGATCTATATTATTGTGGTGTTAT
>JALRKC010000157.1 GCA_023254955.1 Candidatus Nanopelagicales bacterium
CAAGTTCCTGGACCTGCTCAACCAGCATCGCGATGAGCTGGCCAAATCCATTACTGCCGAGCACGGCAAGGTCTTTACCGACGCCCAGGGCGAAGTCACGCGCGGCATCGAGATTGTGGAATTCGCCACAGGGATCCCGCAGTTGCTCAAGGGCGATTACACCGAGCAGGTCTCCACCAACATCGACAACTGGACCATGCGCCAGCCCCTGGGTGTGGTCGCTGGCATCACGCCCTTTAACTTCCCAGTCATGGTACCCATGTGGATGTATCCAGTGGCCATTGCCTGCGGCAACACCTTTGTGCTCAAGCCAAGCCCCATTGACCCCAGTCCCAGTCTGCTGCAGGCCGAACTCCTAAAAGAAGCGGGCCTGCCCAATGGCGTTTTCAATGTGGTTCAGGGGGACAAAGAAGCCGTCGATGCCCTGCTGGATCACCCAGACGTCAAGGCCATCAGTTTTGTGGGCTCGACACCCATCGCCAACTACATCTACGAGACCGGTGCCCACCATGGCAAACGTGTCCAGGCCCTGGGCGGCGCCAAGAACCACATGGTGGTCATGCCCGACGCCGATGTGGACCAGGTGGTCGATGCCCTG
>JALRKC010000158.1 GCA_023254955.1 Candidatus Nanopelagicales bacterium
TTGAGTAAAAGTTGTTTTACCTACCCCTAAATTGCCAGAGAGCAAAACCACATCCCCAGCATTTAATTTTGTAGCTAATTTTTGAGCTAAGTTTTGAGTTTCTTCTTTGGAGTGAGTTTTTATTGAAAACATTAATTCAAATAAACTCTTTTTAACCGGCTAGCTAAGCGAGCGATAATTTCATAATTGATAGTGCCAACGGCATCTGCCCAGTCCTCTACGCTTGGAAACCCTTTAGCGCTATCGCCAAATAAAGTAGCTGTCGCCTGGGGATTGTTGAATTCTTGACCAACGTCAACTACGAATTGATCCATACAGACTCGTCCAGAAATTTTGTAGGTTTTACCCTCGATTTCAATTGGTGCGATATTTGCGGCTCTTCGATCTATTCCGTCAGAATAACCAAGCGGAATAACTGCAAGCTTGGTGTCACTTTTAGTTTGATAGGTGTGGTTGTAAGAAACCCCTTCAGCGGCTTTAGTATTTTTTAAATTCACTATTTTTGCCTTTAAACTCAAAGCAGGCTTTAATTTGAATTCATCAGCTCTCTCCACTTTGCCTTGCGGGTGTAAGCCATAAATCGCTAGCCCC
>JALRKC010000015.1 GCA_023254955.1 Candidatus Nanopelagicales bacterium
CCCAGATAATTTCTAGGCGCTAAGAATGCATATCGGAATTATTGGACTTGGTTTAATTGGCGGTTCACTCTTAAAAAAGCTTCATTCTCAATCCGACATTTTGGGTTATGACATAGATGAACAGGTACGAGCAAAAGTAAAACAAGCTGGCTTTCGGGTGCGAAACGACTTAGATGAGTTAATGCACAATTGCGAAATTTTGGTTTTAGCAACGGGTACCAACGCCGCTCCAGACGTTTTAAAAGAAATTTCTAAGGCTAGTTACTCAGGATTGGTCAGTGATGTGGGATCAACTAAGGCTTCAATGCATGAATTGGTAGATGAAAAGTTAAATTTTGTGGGTGGACACCCAATGGCTGGGTCTCATCTGGCTGGCTGGGATGCGGCAACTCCTGAAATTTTTAATCAGGCACCTTGGGCATTAACTCTAGATCGAGTAACTGACGAAAAAAAGCTAGCTGAATTAATAAAATTTATTCTGAAAACTGGCGCAAGAGTGGTGCCTACTTTTGCTAAAGAGCATGACGCAGCAGTTTTAATTTCTAGCCATCTTTCACATTTACTCTCTGCAAGCTACGGAATCACTGCAAGCAAAGCAGCTAATGCAAAACTTATCGAAGCGCTAGTTGGTGGGTCTTATCGAGATTTAACGAGGATTACCCTTTCACCTAGTGATCGCACTGCAGAAATTATTTGGCCAAATCGAACTGACTTAGTTAACGCGATAGACGACTTAGTTAGTAATTTACAAAACTTAAAAAAATCTCTAAAAGCAGAAAATCCAGAAAATCTTATAAAACAGTTAAATCTTGCTGGTACCTCACGAACTTCAGTTGAAGAGCTTGAGGGAAAAATTAAAAAGCAAGAAATACAAGAAATTAGCGTACCTGCGGGCAATTTGATTGAGCAGCTAAAAAAGTTGACTACAGATGCGGTTCGCATTATTAGCTTCAAGAATCAAAATAGTAATTATGAAATTAAATTTGTTAAATGAAAGAAATAGATCTTTCAATCGGCGCGCCAAAAGAACCAGTTAGCCAAGAAGTAAAAGCTGCATTAACGGCTGCAGATTGGCAGGTGGGCTACCCACTAGCTGCGGGGAGTGAAATTTTCAAAACTGCGGTAGTTAATTGGGCTAAACAAGCATTAGCGCTCGATATTTCTTTTGAGCAAGTAATGCCTGTGGCAGGAGCCAAAGAATTTGTTGGAACATTAGCTTGGGTTTTAGGTTTAACTCGCAATTCAACGATTGCCATACCCAATTTGAGTTACCCAACTTATACAGATGGAGCTGAGCAAATCGGCGCCAAGATCTTGCGCTATGAAACTGCAGAACAATTGGCACAAGCTGAAAAGATCGATTTACTTTGGATAAATTCCCCCAATAATCCCACGGGTGAAATTTTGCAAGCAGCACAATTGATTGCACTTTTGGAGGTGGCTCAAAATAAGAATGCAGTTGTAGTTAGTGACGAAACTTATCTAGAAACTGCAATTGATTCAGTTGCTCCAAGCGCTTTTGCAATTGCGCAAAACCAAGGGCTAAAAAATGTTTTGGGGCTTTACTCGCTTTCTAAAAGAAATTCGCTAGCTGCCTTTCGAGTTGGCTATACCCTCGGCTCAATTGAGCTAATTGATCGATTGATTTCAGTGCGCCGAAAATTGGGTCTTTTAGCTAATTCACCAGCTACTCAAGTTGCCAGCAATTTATTGGCAGACTTTAGTTATCCAAAGAAAATTAGAGAGCAATTTTTAAAGCGCCGTGAAGTTTTATTGCCAGCTTTGACCAGTAAAGGTTTTACTAATTATGCGCCGGGTGGAATGTTTCTTTGGTTATCAAATGGTAAAAGCGGCAAGCAGGTAGTAGAACGCTTTTTAGCCTTGGGAATAAAAGTGGCCCCGGGAATTTTGTATGGCCCCAGCGGAGAAAATTTTGTAAGAATCTCATTAACGCTTACCGAGAGCGAAGCCGAAGAAGTTGCTTTACGCTTAAAGGATTTTTAATCGTTAGCATGCAAGGCGGTATTTAAACCACCCCAAGAATTGGTCCTACTAACAACTTCAATTGCACCAGTTTGAGAGTTTCTTCTAAAAAGTAAATTGTCTTCACCGCTTAAAGCTGCGGCTTTAGTGCTGGTTCCATCAGGCAAGCTGACTTTGCTACCAGCAGTTACATATAAACCAGCTTCAACTACGCAGTTGTTACCGATACTTATTCCAATACCAGAATTTGCCCCGATCAAACTTTTTTCACCGACACTAATTACTTCTTTGCCGCCACCGGATAGAGTTCCCATAATCGAGGCGCCACCACCGATATCGGATCCATCACCAACTACCACTCCGGCGCTGATGCGACCTTCAACCATCGATGCACCTAAAGTTCCGGCATTGAAATTAACAAAACCTTCATGCATCACGGTGGTACCGCTTGCCAAGTAAGCGCCAAGGCGGACTCGATCGCCATCAGCGATTCTTACTCCTGAGGGAATTACATAATCGATCATTCTGGGGAATTTATCGACGCTTAAAACAAAAAATGGTACTTGGTTACTTAGAGCTCTACTTTTTACATTATTCAACTCACCTGGCAAAACAGCTCCCAAATTAGTCCAAGCCAAATTAGGTAGCACGGCAAATATTCCATCTAAATTTATAGATCTGGGTTTTACTAAGCGATGAGATAGCAAGTGCAATCGCAAATAAGCATCAGCAACATCAGTTGGTTTTTCAGATAAATCAGTTATCACGGTCTCAACTTGAATTCTGGAAACTCCGCGAATTTGATCAAGGCCAAGAGTTGAGTCAAAATCATTAACTAGATTTGGATTTAACCCTAAGCTTGGTGCGGGGTAAAAAACCTCAAGTATTTCGCCATTAAATTCGGTAGCGAACCCGATTGCGCTAGCTGAGAGAGTTTCCATGGGTAAAACTTAGCGCCTGGCCGGGCGAAACCACCAACCACTTTGATGGGTTTGAGAGAATAACTACATGCTGCAATTAACTAAGAATTTGGCCGAGTTGACCGCTGACTTAGTTGATATCCCAAGCGTCTCATTGGATGAAAAAAACCTTGCCGATCAGGTACAAAGTGCCTTGGAAGGGCTTTCGGGGCTAGAAGTGACTCGTATCGAAAATACTTTAATTGCGCGAACTAATTTTGGCTTTGACGAGCGAATTGTTTTAGCTGGTCACTTAGATACGGTGCCAGCAAACAACAATCAAAAATCCCAAAAAACTAATGATGCAATCCATGGCCTCGGTGCGGTAGATATGAAGGGCGGTTTGGCGGTAATGCTCAAACTGCTACAGAGTGTTAGTGAATTTAAAAAAGATGTTACTTTTTTATTTTACGAAGCAGAAGAAATTGAATCAAAATACAACGGCCTTGAAAAAATTTCTAAAACCCAAGCTAAATTACTAGAAGCAGACTTTGCGATACTACTAGAGCCAACTGGGGCAGTTTTGGAAATGGGCTGCCAAGGGTCAGTCAGATTTAAAATAACTATTAAAGGCACCCGAGCTCATTCTGCTCGCTGGTGGAGAGGCGACAACGCAATACATAAGGCAAAAGGCGTATTAGAGATAGTTAATTCTTATCAACCACGCAACCCAGAAATTGACGGTTTAACTTTTAGAGAAGGTTTACAGATCGTTGGTATTAGCGGGGGAGTTGCCGGGAACGTCATTCCAGATTCAGTGGAGATTTTGTTAAATTATCGCTTCGCACCAGATCGGGATCAAGCTGCAGCGATTGCACACCTAAAAGATCTGTTTGCAGATTTTGAGCTAGAAATTATCGATGTGGCAGCTGCCGCTCCCGTGGGATTAAACCAAAAGGCAATTGCAGATTTTGTAAAAGAGATAGATTTACCAATTGCACCAAAATTTGGCTGGACTGATGTTGCTCGGTTTTCTAAATTAAATATTCCAGCAATAAATTTTGGCCCAGGTGATCCTCACTTAGCGCATCACCCAGATGAAATGGTGCCGATTGCTGATTTAGAACTTGTTTATCAAAGGTTAATCAGTTGGCTGATGAAGTAGCGAAAACAATTTGTGTATTTTGCGCCTCCAGTCAAGATATCGATGACAAATATTTAAATCTCGCCAGCGAATTAGGTGCGGCAATTGCCCAAAAAAAATATAACTTAGTTACTGGCGGCGGTTCTATCTCAATGATGGGAGCAATTGCAAGTAGCGCTAGAAGGCATGCGGGTAAAACCATTGGAGTGATTCCAGAAGGCTTATTAAAATTTGAAGTTGCAGATGAAGCAGCTGATGAATTAATCATCACCAAAGACATGCGAGCAAGAAAAGGTGTGATGGATTCTTATAGCGACGCCTTTATTGCTTTGCCTGGCGGCATTGGCACATTGGAAGAATTAATTGAAGTATGGACCGCACGAAGTTTAGGAATGCACAACAAGCCAATAATCATTCTCGACCCATGGAATGACTATGCCGGTTTAAAAAATTTAGTACAAGAATTAACTGAAAAATTTTTTATCAGGCAAGCTGCCACAGCGATTCCCAGTTGGGTAACAACGGTTGCCGATGCACTTACTGCGGTGGAGAATGAATGGCAAGAGCCTCGCAGCATTTTGGCTACAGCGAGGGATTTACTAGAAGCGGAAGTAGACGAAGTTAATGAAAGCTGATTTAGCACTTACCCAAAGAGTTAAAGCACCTCAAGAAAAAGTCTTTGACGAAATCGTAAATTGGCCCAAGCAAGGCGAATGGATGTTGGGTACCAAAGTTTGGGTAACGAAAAATGAAGGTGTGGGAGTAGGTGGAGAGTTTGCTGCTTTTACTGGAGTTGGAAAACTTGGGTTTCTTGATCCAATGCGCATTACTGAGTGGAATCGGCCGCATTCTGTTTCTGTAGTTCACTTAGGCAAGGTTGTTAAGGGAACAGGTTCGATGCAGGTAAAAAAGATTTCAGAAAATGAGTCTGAATTTATTTGGTCAGAAAGCATCTACCCTCCATTAGGTTTTTTTGGATATGTTGGCTACAAAATAATTGAACCATTTTTTAAAATCGCAATACAAAAATCACTTAAAAAATTTGCGCAAATAGTAGAAATTAATTCTTAAATAAAGGCAATTTTTAAGATATAGGATTTTGTAGTAAGATAAACCTCATAGAATTTGAGTGATTGAGGATTAAAACTATGGCAGCGATGAAACCACGTACTGGTGATGGACCAATGGAAGTGACCAAAGAAGGTCGTGGCGTAGTGGTAAGAATTCCGCTAGAAGGCGGCGGTCGTTTAGTAGTTGAAATGTCCCACGAAGAAGCAAAAGAACTAGATACTCAACTAGAAGTTCTTAAAGCTTAAATCAACTAGCGCGCTCTGGTCGGTAAATTGCCGCTAACAAACCATCGGCGTTCGCCACTAACACTGGGATGAAGCGTTCATCTTCTCGAATTTTCTCGCAAACATTTCTAATGGCAATTGTTTCTGCGTCTTGATGTTTTGAACTAGAAACTCGATCTTCATAAAGCGCGTTATCGAAAACTAAAATTCCACCTGGCCTAAGTAGCCTGGTGCTTTCTTCTAGGAGTGATTCGTATTCCAGTTTGTCTCCGGCAATCAAGATCAAGTCATAGGCTTTATCGGTTAATCGAGAAACCACATCTAGGGCTTTTCCGGTGATCAAGCGAGTGCGCTGTGGCTCAATTGCCGCCTTTGCGAATGTTTCTTTTGCAATTCTCTGCGCACCGGCATCATGATCAATACTGGTTAAAACCCCAGCTGGGTTCATTCCTCTTAAAAGCCAGACACCGCTTATGCCAACACCCGTTCCAATCTCAACCACATTGCTCGCATCATTTGAGCTTGCAAGAAATCTTAAGAAGGCGCCACCACCGCTGCCGATTGCTGGGATCTTTTTGGCTTCTGCCATCTCTCGCGCAGAACTTAAGATTTTGTCCTCGCCAATTAGATTCTGGGCGTAGGCCCAACTTTGCCCACTCGGTGCTATCACAGAAATACCTTCTTCGAAATTTTTAATTTAGTCAAGGTTAATTCAACCCTCAGCATTTTTTAAGATGCGGGGCCCTAACATGGGAGATAAGTTAATCACTAGAGGAGATATGACTCAATCACCCTTTGATCCGCCTACCGGCTACGGACTTTCTTACACCACGCCCTCAAGCGAGCGCCCGAGACGCAGCACCCCCCTTTCTGCTGTTGTGGTGATTTCGCTATTGATTGGTGCCTTAACCGGTGGAATCAGTGGTTGGTTGGCCGCAGACTTCTTTCAAAATTTTTCTGGTAACAACTCGAATCAGATCGCTGTATCAAATGAAACCAATCAAGCACAAAACAATGCCGCGCAATTGCCGGCCATCAAACCTTTAGAAGGTTCAATCCCAGCAATTGTGCAAGTAGTTCAGCCAAGTGTGGTGAGCATTTCTGCCTCGGGTGCTGGCGGGACCGGAACAGGATCTGGATTTATATATCGACCAGATGGCTACATCATTACCAACAATCACGTGATTTCCACAGCTGCGGGTTCTGGTGAAATTGAAGTTACGCTTTTTGATCGGAGTACTTACCCCGCAAGATTGATCGGCCGAAATTCTTCATACGATCTAGCGGTTTTAAAAATTGAAAAAGAAGGCCTCACACCTTTGAGTATTGGTAATTCTGATCAATTACAAGTGGGTGATTCGACGATTGCTTTTGGTTCGCCACTTGGATTAGTTGGCACCGTAACCAGCGGAATAGTTTCGGCATTAAATCGACCAGTAACAGCTGGTGGCGTAGGCGATCAGTCTTACATCTCAGCAATTCAAACTGACGCGGCAATTAATCCAGGTAATTCTGGAGGACCTTTAGTGAACGCAGCCGCTGAGGTAGTGGGCGTAAATTCAGCAATTGCCACATTAGGAGTTGGGGCAAGTGGCAGCATTGGATTGGGTTTTGCGATTCCGATCACTCAGGTTGAAAGAATTCTGCAAGAGATTATTGCTTCTGGGGTAAGCAGTACACCAATTGCAGGAATTAGCATCGATTCAACTTACGAGGGTACTGGCGCGAGAGTCGCCGAAGTAGTTGTGGGCGGCCCCAGTGAAAATTCGGGTCTTAGCGAAGGTGATGTAATCACAAAAATTGATGGCGAATTCGTTGATGATTCCATTGAATTAATCGTGGCAATTCGTCGAAACGATCCAGGTGACACAGTTACTTTCACTGCCACTTCACCTAGCGGAGAAGAAAAAGCCGTTACCGTAACTTTGGGCTCACGCGAAGAAGGTTAATTACTAACTGGGGAAAGATTTAATGACTTTCCAGCTAAACCTTTGGGTCGCTTAATAAGTGAATTAGCAATTTCAATAATTGCACTGCTGGCGGTTGAATCTGGATCAGCCAAAACTAGCGGCTCACCTGCGTCAGCACCTTCACGTAGTCGAACATCAAAAGGAACTTTACCTAAGAGTGAAACTTCTTTACCGATTTCTTTTGTCAAAGATTCCACAACAGCTTCACCACCTCCAGAGCCAAAAAGCTGCATTGGCTCCTGGCAGTGAGAGCAAATAACTTCACTCATATTTTCAATGACGCCCGCAACCGTTTGGTGGGTCTGCGTAGAAATCGTTCCGGCTCGTACTGCGACTTCAGAAGCACTTACTTGAGGCGTCGTGATTACCACAATTTCTGCCTTGGGTAAAAGTTGAGCAACGCTTATTGCCACATCGCCTGTTCCTGGTGGCAAATCTAAGAGCAAGAAATCTAAATCACCCCACCAAACATCAGTTAAAAATTGTTCTAGAGCCTTATGCAACATGGGCCCGCGAAAAGCAATGGGTTGAGAAACTCCGCCAGGTTTAAAAGGCAACATAGAGATTGCTCTGACGCCCCATTTACTGGGTGGCATGATCATGCCTTCCACCATGGTGGGGGCGTGGTCGATACCTAAAATTCTTGGAATTGAGTGACCATAAACATCTGCATCTAAAATCCCGACAGAAAAACCTTTAGCAGCTATTGCCGCAGCTAGATTTACAGTTAGCGATGACTTACCAACTCCACCTTTACCCGAGGCAATGGCAAACACTTTAGTTAAGGAATCTTCTCTGGCAAAGGGGTTTTCTTTTTGCGGGCCGCGCAATTTTTCACGCAGTGCTTTTCGTTGCTCGTCGCTCATCACATCAAATACGACTTGAGTTTGCGCCAAAGGCTGTACTTTATTGACTGCTTGTTGAATCCGGCCAACAATTTCTTGCTTCAAAGGGCAACCAGCAACAGTTAAAAAAATTTCAATTGCCACATTGTGACCTTCAATATTTACTGATTTGACCATGTCTAACTCAGTAATTGGGCGCCTAATTTCTGGGTCTTCTACCTCAGCTAGCGCTTTCATGATTAGTTCTTGATTCACTAGTTGCCTTTACCTCAACTTTTTGTAAAAAAATCTATTAGCGCCGCAGCTGTTTCCATAGGACGCTCTCTTGCAGGTGAGTGACCAGCTGAAGCCACCATTACATAATCAGCATTTAGTGTTTTGGCCATCTCTTGCTGCATTGGGATTGGCCAAATGTCGTCATGTTCTCCAGTTAGTACTAGCGCTGGTAAATTCTTTTTTGCCAGAACTTGTGCAAGATTTTGCGTCAAATCTGGAGTATCCTGCAAAATTACGGCTGTCTCATGTAGTGCTTGTGGATTATTTTGCATCCAGCGTTTTTTTCTAAATTCCCAAACTTCAGGGGTAAATTTATCTGGGCTTGACTTTTTCTCTTCAGTTTCAATAATTTGCCAAGCGACTTCTAGTGGAGTTTGGGGGAACCCTTTTCTAATGGCGGCAATGTTTCGCTGACGGTCTTTAGGAATTGCACCAGGGCCCGAGCAAAGCAAGGTGACTGATTTAAAAAATTCTGGGTTACTAAAAACAGATTTTTGGGCAACCAACCCACCCATGGAATGTCCAATTAGGTGAACTGGCTTTTTGAATTTTTCTGCTATCGACAAGACATCTTTAGCTAAATTTTCTAAAGTAAAACCGCCAGGATCAAGTGAATATTTGGATTCGTATTGCCCTCTTTGGTCAAAAGAAATTACCCCGTATCCGGCAGTACTTAAAGGCGGCAAGATTGCGAGGTAATCCTCCTTGCTACCAGTAAACCCTGGCACGCAAACAACTAATTCTTCAGCGTTACTTGTAGAAACCGTATTCAGAGCGGCCAAGCGATGCGTTGCAAGATCAATCTCTATTTTTTCTACGTCGCTTGGTAGCTCTAGGAGCATTTGGTGAACTTCAGGCATTAGCCAGCAAATCCCACCCTGCGCTCAACTGCTGAACCAATTTCGATGAAGGCAATCTTTGCCGCTGGAATTAAAATTTGCTTTCCTTTGTCGTCAGTTAGATTTAATAGCGAACCTTCTTCAATAGCTTTATTTACCGCTTTCTTTATTTCTTCTGGAGTTTGGTTGCTTTCAAAAACTAGCTCGCGAGCGGCATCTTGTACTCCGATGCGTACTTCCATGAAAAGGGACCTTTCTAATGTGATACCCCAAGATTAATGCCTTATTTTCGGCTCTGCATTTGTGGACTTATCAAAATGGCTCTAGATTTAGAGCATGCTCGATCAAGTAGTCCAAACCGCTAAAGCCCAGGTGCGCATCCGCCGCAAGGTTAATGAGGATGCGGAGCCCGCGGTATTTATTCATGGACTTGGTGCATCAGGCCATAACTGGTTTCCTTTAATGAATGAATTTGGCAACATCCTTGACATGACCGCACCGGATCTGCCTGGATTTGGCTTGTCGTTGCCTCCGAAAGATAAAGATCATTCCCCTAAGAATTTTGCTGAGATCTTAGCTGAGGTTATCGAGAGAACCTACCCTGGCAAGAGCGTTCATGTTTTTGGAAACTCTCTAGGTGGATCAGTTTCGGTTTATCTGGCAGCAAAATACAAAGATCTGGTAAGAAGCGTCAATTTAATTTCACCAGCACTTCCAACGCTTTACCCGTATCTCAGTGCAGCTCCCGTGGTTTTAAGTGCGATTCCTAAATTTGGCGAAAAGTTGATGGATAAGTATTTTGAATTACCTCCAGAAGAACGTGCTAAAAACACAATTCAAACGACTTTTGGAGATCCAAAAAATACTCCTTCCGGATGGCAAGAAGCAATCGCCAAAGAATTAGCCATTAGAGATGGTCAGCCACACCAATTACCCAGTTTGCTGGCTACCTTGAGGTCTTTGCTTGCAACTTTTTGGGATCGCTCACCCGAGGCTCCGTGGAATTTAGTCAAAGAAATCTCCGCCCCGATGACTTTCATCTATGGTGGCAAAGACAAGCTAGTTCATCCACGCGCTGCTAAAAAAGTTCCGTATTTTGCACCAAGTGCAAATGTGAAAGTTTGGCAAGACACCGGCCATGTGGCTCATATTGAGCACAGCGCCAGGGTTGCTGAAGAATTTTCTCGAAATCTTCTGCAAAACCGCATCACTTACTAGTAGCGTCTTCCCTAGGGAGGGACCAACTGTGAGTTCTCAAATAAAGCAATCCGCTAGCGCAGCACTTAAATACTCTGATCTTGAAGCGGACATCAAATCCGGAAAAATCGATACTGTATTAGTGGCAATCGTTGACATGCAAGGTCGCTTGCAAGGCAAAAGAGTTCATGGTGATTTCTTTTTAAAAGAGGTCGCTTCACACGCCACCGAAGGCTGTAACTATTTGTTAGCGGTAGATGTTGATATGAATACTGTTCCAGGTTATGCGATGAGTTCTTGGGACCGCGGTTACAGCGACTTTATGATGAAGCCGGATTGGGATACCTTATGTCGTATCCCGTGGCTGGACGGAACTGCCTTTATTTTGGCTGATGCTTTGTGGCTAGATGAGTCTGATGTAGTTGCCTCACCAAGACAAATTCTAAAATCGCAAATTTCTCGTCTAGCAGAACATAATTTGGTCCCTTACACCGGAACGGAACTTGAATTTATTGTTTTCAACGACACTTATGAGATGGCATGGGATAAAGGTTATAGAGATTTAATCCCGGCAAATCAATACAACATTGATTACTCATTGCTAGGCACAAGTCGCGTAGAAGGTCTGCTAAGAGCAATTCGCCTGGGCATGGCTGGTGCCGGCTTAGAAGTTGAAAGCGCTAAGGGTGAGTGCAACTTAGGTCAACACGAAATTGCTTTTAGATATTCAGATGCTTTAACTACTGCAGATCGCCATGTGCTTTACAAATTGGGAGCAAAGGAAATCGCTTCTGAGATGGGTTACGCACTAACTTTCATGGCTAAATTCAATGAACGTGAAGGCAACTCTTGCCATATTCATTTATCAGTAAGAGATAAAGCAGGAAATCCAGTTATGGCAGATGATTCAGATCAATATGGAATGAGTCAACTTGCTAAATCTTTTATTGCGGGGCAAATCAAATATATGCGCGAATTAACTTTGTTTTTTGCGCCAAATATAAATTCTTATAAGCGTTATGTGGAAGGATCTTTCGCACCCACTGCAATTAAGTGGGGACCAGACAATAGAACTTGCGCACTTCGCTTAGTCGGTCACGGCCAATCACTACGTTTTGAAAACCGGGTGCCCGGTGGAGATGTAAATCCGTATTTAGCTGAAGCTGCCATGATTGCTGCTGGTATTGCTGGCATTGAAGAAAAGCTCGAGCTAGAAGCACCATTTACTGGCAATGCTTATAAATCTGATGCTCAAAGAGTGCCAGAAACATTGCAAGAAGCAGCAGACCTTTGGGCAAAGAGTGGGTTTGTCAAAAAGACATTTGGCGAAGAAGTTCAAGAGCACTATTTGAATATGGCCAACACAGAATTGAAGGCTTTTAACGGCGCGGTAACCGATTGGGAGCGCTTTAGAACCTTCGAACGTATGTAACTTCGATACAACTTAATAAGGAGCAAGTAGCGTGTCTTTGCATCAAATCATTAACCCAGCAACTGAAGAAGTAATTGCCCAAGTTGAAGAATCCACTGAGGAGCAGACTAAAGAAGCAATTGCCAAAAGCCAGATAGCCTTCAAAACTTGGCGAAATGTAGCCCCGGGTGAGCGAGCCAGACTGCTTCGTCGTTTTGCGCAAGTAGTTGAAGAAAATATTCCGGTTTTAGCAAAGCTTGAAGTTGAAAACTCAGGTCACACTATTTCTAACGCAACTTGGGAAGCCGGAAACGTTAGAGATGTTTTGAATTATTATGCAGGAGCCCCAGAGCGAAATTTTGGTAAACAAATACCCGTTCCCAATGGTGTAGACATAACCTTTCGCGAGCCCATCGGAGTAATTGGAATCATCGTCCCTTGGAATTTTCCAATGCCAATTGCTGGCTGGGGATTGGCCCCAGCGCTTGCTGCAGGAAATACCGTAATCATGAAACCTGCAGAAGTAACACCGCTATCTGCAATGAAACTCGCTGAGTTAGCCCTGATTGCTGGCATTCCAGAAAACGTATTCCAAGTTGTCACTGGCGCGGGGCGAGTGGTTGGCGAAACTTTGGTACAAGACCCACGCGTTGGAAAAATCGTCTTCACCGGCTCAACTGAAGTTGGAACCAGCATCATGGCTAAATGCGCTCCGAACGTAAAGCGCATTACCTTAGAACTTGGTGGCAAATCAGCCAACATAATTTTTGATGACGCTGATTTAGAAAAAGCTGCCGCTGCAGCTCCTTACGCAGTTTTTGATAATGCCGGTCAAGATTGCTGTGCTCGCAGCCGCATCTTGGTGCAAGAAAGTATCTATGAAAAATTCATGGAGAAATTTGAAGTCGCAGTCAAAAATGTAAAAGTTGATGACCCGATGCTTAACACCACCGAGATGGGCCCGCTAATTACCGCAAGCCACAAAGCAAATGTGATGAGCTTTATAGATGAATCTCTAGTGGCTTTTCGTGGATCAGCCCCAAGTGGAAAAGGTTTTTGGGTACCGCCGACCGTCCTAGCTATCACTGATCGAAAGCATCGCACCCTAACTGAAGAAATTTTTGGGCCAGTGGTTTCTGTGGCTACATTTAAAGATGAAGCAGATGCCAT
>JALRKC010000159.1 GCA_023254955.1 Candidatus Nanopelagicales bacterium
AATTGGTGCTATGGCTCCAGAAAGAAAAAAAGACCTAGCAAAGCTTGTAACTAAGGCAATGTTTGGAGGAGCAATCGCCTCATGGTTAACCGCCACAATTGCCGGACTTTTACTCTAAAAAATTAAAAAATTCTTTTTTTATTTTTTTAGTTGGTAATTCTTAAAAACCATTATAATTTACCAGGCTTTTGCGTCGAAAAAACGCAAGACATTTTTATTTTAGTTATTTGAAAATTTACTATGTAGAACCTTTGTCTTTTAATCCTGCAGTTAGACAACTTGGTGCATTAGCACCAAACAAACTTAAAATATACAATTGAGAGTTTGATCCTGGCTCAGGACGAACGCTGGCGGCGTGCTTGATACATGCAAGTCAAGGAGAACATTATCTTCGGATAATAAGTAAACTGGCGAACGGGTGAGTAACGCGTAAACAACTTGCCTCAGAGATTGGGACAACATTGGGAAACCAGTGCTAATACCAAATAATGCAGCGGGCTCTTCGGAGCACAGTTGTTAAAGTAGGCTTCGGCTTACACTTTGAGATAGGTTTGCGTCCGATTAGTTAGTTGGTAGGGTAAAAGCCTA
>JALRKC010000160.1 GCA_023254955.1 Candidatus Nanopelagicales bacterium
GGATCAACCAAGTTCTTATCTTTCTTGAATTGCTCATAAATTTCGTCAACGATCCATTCATTAGGACCGAAACCAGAGCCAGCTATGGGAATGGGCGTCTCGTTAGCCACTACACCTTCATTCAGTTGCTATTTCTTACTTAATCAACTTTAGTAGGTGCTTTCAAGTAGCGAAAAGGCAAGTTACCCGCAACGCTAGTGCCATGGCTGAAGAACACAACCCGGGCGCAGTTCCTGAAGACACTAGCGAAATCGCACCAGGCTCATTAAAAGGTAAGACTGCTTTAATAACGGGCGCTAGCCGAGGTATTGGATTAGCGGCTGCTGAACAAATGGGTGCTCTTGGTTCAAGAATAATCATTGTGGCGCAAGATTCGAACCGAATAGAGTCAGCGTTAGCTAAATTACAAAATCAAAATATCGAAGCCGCTGGTTTTGCGGTCAATTTAGGTTCAGCCGAAGCTATTGGCTTACTGGCAGAGAAATTGAAAGATCAGCAAGTTGATATTTTGGTCAATAGCGCTGGAGTAATGTCTGAAAAAACTGCAAAGACTTTGCGCACCGAAGATGCCGAATGGCGTCGGGT
>JALRKC010000161.1 GCA_023254955.1 Candidatus Nanopelagicales bacterium
CCACCGTCGTCGAGGATCATGTTGGGCCCTTGGTGGCCCGATGCTGACCAGTCGAAGATCTGGTCGGTGCACCACCAATACTCCTCCAGCGTTTCACCCTTCCAGGCAAAAACCGGGGTGCCCTGGGGATCTTCGGGGCTTCCGTGTCCGACGACGACGGCCGCCGCGGCTTCGTCCTGTGTCGAGAAGATGTTGCAGCTCGCCCAACGAACCTGCGCACCCAGCGCGACGAGGGTTTCGATCAGCACGGCGGTCTGAACGGTCATGTGCAGGGAACCTGCGATGCGGGCACCCTTCAGGGGTTGGTGGGGTCCGAATTCTTCGCGCAAAGCGATGAGGCCGGGCATCTCGTGTTCGGCGAGACGAATCTGGTGGCGTCCGGCCTCAGCGAGAGACAAATCGGCGACGCGGTACTGAATGGGGGTAGCAGTCAACATGAGCTCTAGTCTCTCACGACTAAGCCTGTGAAGACCGTCCTAATGGCCTGAGCGTTAGCCCGCGTTGATGATGGCCAAGACCTCGTCGGTAATCGCCCCCAAAAGCTCCTGATTGGACGCTTCGACGTTCAGACGAAGCAAG
>JALRKC010000162.1 GCA_023254955.1 Candidatus Nanopelagicales bacterium
CTCCTTACTTATTTTATACAATAAAAACAATAGGTTGTCAACCTAATTGGTCCTGACGGGTAGAATCGAACTACCTTCTCCGGGGCCACAACCCAGCGGGACAACCAATTTCCCCTCGTCAGAATATATGGTGCCAAAGGACAGAATCGAACTGCCGACACTCGGTGCTTCAAACCGATGTTCTACCAACTGAACTACTTTGGCATTATATGGAGCCCCCGAGAGGATTCGAACCCCTAACCTTTTGAATCGTAGTCAAATGCTCTGTCCAGTTGAGCTACGGAGGCTTATTTGGTGATGTGGGCTGGATTCGAACCAGCAACCTACGGCGTATGAGACCGTTGCACTACCGTTGTGCTACCACATCGTTTTTGGAGTGAGCGACAGGACTCGAACCTGCATACCTTTCGGCTTACGGATTTGCAATCCGGTGCGTAACCATTCCGCCACGCTCACATATATGGTGGGGAAGGATGGATTTGCACCAACTCACCTTCTCAAGAACGGTTTTACAGACCGCCGCGACTCTCTAACTTCGCCGCTTCCCCTTATTTTGGTAGCTGTAACTAGATTCGAACT
>JALRKC010000163.1:0-244 GCA_023254955.1 Candidatus Nanopelagicales bacterium
TTGGCTGCGCTCTTTGCTGGTGCTGGGGTCGGCACGGCACGAATGCCGAGCTCGCGCTCGCGCAGCACGGTGTAGATGCGAGCGATGTCGCGCTTCACAGCCTTCAGACGACCGTGGTTGTCTAGCTGGCCGGTGGCACTCTGGAAGCGCAGGTTGAATAGCTCTTCCTTCGCCTTGCGCAGCTCCTCAACCAACAGGGAGTCCTCGATCTTGTCTAGGTCCTGTGGGGATAGGTTCTTTGAAC
>JALRKC010000163.1:252-574 GCA_023254955.1 Candidatus Nanopelagicales bacterium
GAACCGATCATTATGCGTCACCTTCTTCACGCTTGATAATGCGAGCCTTCAGCGGCAACTTGTGGATTGCACGCATCATGGCCTCACGAGCGATGGTCTCGTTTACACCGGCAAGCTCGAACAGCACGCGGCCTGGCTTGACGTTGACGACCCAGTGCTCTGGGGATCCCTTACCGGAACCCATACGGGTTTCCGCTGGCTTCTTGGTTAGCGAACGGTCTGGGAACACGTTGATCCAAACCTTTCCACCACGCTTGATGTGACGGGTCATGGCAATTCGAGCTGCCTCGATCTGACGGTTGGTCAGATAAGCCGAGGTGAT
>JALRKC010000164.1 GCA_023254955.1 Candidatus Nanopelagicales bacterium
CGATTGAACGTAAACCTGAGTGGATACGTACCACTGCCAAGATGGGACCCGAATACAAGCAGTTGCACTCGCTCGTCAAAGATCAGAACCTAAACACAGTTTGCCAAGAAGCAGGTTGTCCAAACATTTTTGAGTGTTGGGAAGACCGCGAGGCTACCTTTCTAATTGGAGGCTCGCAGTGCACAAGGCGTTGTGACTTTTGCCAAATTGATACTGGAAAGCCAGCCGCCTTCGATGCCGATGAGCCCCGGCGAGTAGGAGATTCGGTTGCGAAGATGCAGTTGCGCTACGCCACGGTTACCGGGGTTGCCAGAGACGACCTCCCCGATGAGGGAGCGTGGCTTTACGCGGAAACCATTCGTCAAATTCATAAACAGTCACCTGGTACCGGTGTAGAGATATTGGTGCCCGACTTTTCAGGAAACCCTGACTACTTGAAGCTGGTGTTCGACGCTGCCCCTGAGGTTTTTGCACACAATGTTGAAACTGTGCCACGAATCTTCAAACGCATTCGTCCAGCCTTTGACTATCAGCGTTCGATGGATGTGATCACTCAGGCCCGGGACTACGGCTT
>JALRKC010000165.1 GCA_023254955.1 Candidatus Nanopelagicales bacterium
TTGATTTCCTGATTATAGATTTTTAGTTCAGGATCCAGTTTACAGCGGCTTTTGGCCTCTAATGGCAACAGGGTATTGGGATACAAAGTATAAATCCTTTGATAACCTCTATCTGTAAGAACAAAGGTTCCTGAAGGGATCTGGTTTAAATTGTGTTTGAACAATTCTAAATCAAGCGTAATTCTCAGCATGACTTTCATATCAGGATGCCAATATCAGCAAATGCCAAGAAACTTAATCCAACATTAGGGGGTATTGGGAAGTGCGTTTGATTGAGCAGGAAGGGAAAATTAGACGTTATATCACTTTATTAATGAACCCAAAGACATAGCCACTGATAGGCTTGGCGAAGCTTTATGCTCAGCGCTGGGAAATAGAAATGTGTTACCCAGAAATCAAAAGTGATTTACAGGAGGGCAAGCATTTGAGGAACAAGCAACCTGATTTAGTTTGTCAATAATTATGGGGGGCTTTATTGCCTACAATATTCTAAGAAGACAAATGAAACATATGGCTCAACGTGCAAAAGTCAGTCCTTTGAGAATCAGCTTTCATATTGCATCTATTGGCATT
>JALRKC010000166.1 GCA_023254955.1 Candidatus Nanopelagicales bacterium
AGAGAGGATGGTTTTGATATTACTGTTGCATCTGAGATAATGGCAATCTTTTGTTTATCAAATGATCTAGAAGATTTAGAGAAAAGAATTGGAAATATTACAATTGGATATAACAGAGATAAAAAACCAGTTTATGCAAAAGATTTAAATGCTCAAGGACCTATGACAGTTCTTCTTAAAGAAGCTATTAGACCTAACGTAACACAAACATTAGAAAACAATCCTGCAATTATACATGGAGGTCCTTTTGCAAATATAGCACATGGATGTAACTCAGTTATTGCAACAAAAACTGGATTAAAACTTGCAGATTACGTTGTAACAGAGGCAGGGTTTGGTGCTGATCTGGGTGCTGAAAAATTTTTAGATATTAAATGCAGAAAATCAAATTTAAAACCTAGTTGTGTAGTTATCGTTGCAACAATCAGAGCATTAAAAATGCATGGTGGGGTTGCAAAAGAAGATTTAAAAAACGAAAATGTAGATGCACTTAAAAAAGGATTGGTTAACCTTGAGAGGCATATTGAAAATATAAAAAAATTTGGGTTACCAGTTGCTGTTACTGTTA
>JALRKC010000167.1 GCA_023254955.1 Candidatus Nanopelagicales bacterium
ACCTTCGATTTTGTAATTTGCTTCGATGTACTCACGAAGCTTGATTAGATCTGGTTCTTGAAGATCTTTTACTCGGATATCGCCAGAAACACCAGTCGCAGCAAGAGTTGCTTTTGCGCGGGTCTGACCAATTCCGAAAATGTATTGAAGCGCGATCTCTAGCCGTTTTTCACGCGGCAGATCGACGCCAACGAGACGTGCCATCACATACTTCTTTCGATAATCTGAAAGTCCTCCGCAACGCCTCCGAAATTTTTTCGGCTCCCGCTTTCAGTCAGGAGGTCAGTAATTCTTAAATTACTGTCGCGTCACGCGTACTTATTTAGTTTTTAATCAATGCCTTTTCTTAGCTAGCTAAGAATTAACCTTGACGTTGCTTGTGTCGGAGATTGTCGCAAATGACCATCACGCGACCATTACGACGAATGACTTTGCACTTGTCGCAAATCTTCTTCACGCTCGGTTTAACCTTCACGACTAACTCCTTACTAACAACGCTTACTTGTACCGGTAAATGATCCGACCTCGGGTGAGGTCATATGGACTCAGTTCTACAATCACACGAT
>JALRKC010000168.1 GCA_023254955.1 Candidatus Nanopelagicales bacterium
GGTAAAGCTGGAAGAAATAGATGGTTAGGTATTAGACCGCAATCACGAGGAGTTGTGATGAACCCAGTAGATCACCCACATGGTGGTGGTGAAGGAAAAACTTCAGGAGGAAGGCATCCTGTAACACCTTGGGGTCAGGGAACTAAAGGATTAAAAACAAGAAATAATAAAAAGACTGATCAATTTATTATTTCGAGAAAGAAAAAAAGGTAATTTATGGCAAGATCTATTTGGAAAGGACCTTTCGTTCATCCTAGCTTAATAAAAAAAGTTGAAAAACAAAAAGAAACAGATTCAAAAAGACCTATTAAAACATGGTCAAGAAATTCTACAATTATTCCAGAATTTATTGGTCAAAAATTTGAAATTCATAATGGAAAAAAATTCATCCCGATTACTATTTCTGAGGAAATGATTGGACATAAATTAGGTGAATTTGCTCCAACAAGAACTTTCTTTGGACATACACCTGCAGATAAAAAAGCAAAACCAGCAGAGGCTAAAAAAGATTAATGAGTAAAAAAAAGAAAACAAATCCTAGTAGAGAAAATACAGTGAG
>JALRKC010000016.1 GCA_023254955.1 Candidatus Nanopelagicales bacterium
AGGTTGCGCCTTAGTAAATTCTAAAATTTCTGCGTCTTTACTTTCAGGCAGGCAAAGTCGGATTCGATTAAATTCCACCATCTTGTCAATGGCGATTTCTTTGAATGGTGGAGCATCAAAGAAATCAATTTTTGCATCAAACCCCATGTCTTTAATAATTTGGTGTGCATCATGAGCAGTCGGGGCGCTTGGTCGATCTAAATTCCAAAAGTGCTTCCAATAGGGATTCATTGAAGTTAACGGGTGATAGAGCGGTAGTTCTAAAACCACCCGACTAGACGCATGAGAGCTAATCGCATTGATGAAAGCTTCAATTTCAGAGACGTTATAGATCACATGGTGAGCTAGGGCAACTTCTGCAACGGGAACTAGATCTTCGATCCCAGGCCAATCCCCAAAAAATGTTTGAACTTCAAGATTATGCAATTTGGCATAATCCTCATAACGCTCAAGCATTACCGCTTGATGATCTACGCCAATAGCTTTTTTAACTTCTGGGAGTAATTCAAAAGTTGCTTTTCCTCCCCCGCAACCTATATCTAAGACACTTTTTTCTTCTTTTAGCCCAACTAATGCTGCTTTGGTGGAAGGAGTAACTTCTAGTTTTTGATTTGGATCGAGTTGAAACAATTCCACTGGGTGAATCCAAGGTGAGGTTGGAGCTTGCTTAAGAATCTCCTCAGGAATCGCCCAGCTGGCTAGAGCGACTTTCCAATCTTCAACCTTCAAGAGCGGTAAGAATCCTGCGAGTAACGGCGTCGACTTCGCCAAGCCCATCAACTTGAATCACTAAATTTTTATTTTTATAGTTATCAATTATTGGCGCGGTTTCTGCGAGATAAACTTCCAATCGCTTGGTAATAACTTCTTCGGTGTCATCTGCGCGATTTTGCTCCTTAGCGCGATTTAATAATCGCGAAACTAGGGTATTTATGTCAGCAACTAGCTCAATAACCCGATCAACTTGGTGATTTTGACTCTTAAGAGTTTCATCTAAAAATTTGACTTGATCTAATGTCCTCGGGTAGCCATCAAGTAAAAAGCCTTTTGCCGCGTCCGGCCAGGTTAGGCGATCGGCGACAATTCGGTTGGTCACATCATCGGGCACATACTCGCCCCGATCCATGTAACTTTTGGCCTCAAGACCAATCGCGGTTTCTTTTTTTAAGTTTTCTCTAAAAATATCTCCAGTAGATATATGTGGGATCGAAAACTTTTCTGCGATAAATTTTGCCTGGGTGCCTTTGCCCGCGCCCGGGGGGCCCATTATTAATAATCTCATTGGTTTATTACTGATTCGGGTTAGTCTTTAAGAATCCTTCATAGCTGCGCTGTTGTAATTGGCTCTCAATTTGCTTAACGGTGTCTAAGCCGACGCCCACCATAATTAACAAACTGGTTCCACCAAACAAAAAGCGATTACCAACGCCTAAAAAGGCGAAGGCTATAAATGGTAAAACTGCAACTATCGTTAGATACGTTGATCCAGCTGCCATAAGTCTGCTTAATACATAACGTAAATATTCAACGGTTGGTCGACCAGCACGAATTCCTGGTATAAAACCGCCGTACTTTTTCATGTTTTCAGCAACTTCTTCAGGGTTGAAAGTAATTGAAGCATAAAAATAGGCAAAGAAAATAATGAATACTGCGTAGGTAATGATATAGACCGGTTCGGTGCCGTTCGCAAAATTAGCAGCAATCCACTGGGCTATTGCATTTTGACTTTGGCTTAACTGAACCAACAATGATGGCAAGTAAAGAATTGAAGAGGCGAAAATTACTGGAATGATTCCAGCCATGTTTACCTTAAGTGGGATGTAAGTAGAAGATCCACCAAACATCTGGCGGCCAACCATTCGCTTGGCGTACTGCACTGGAATTCTTCGCTGTGCTTGCTCGACAAAAACCACACCCATGATTATCAAAATTCCGATCACGACAACTGACAAGAAGGTGAAGAGACCGTTAACTGTCAAAATCGCCGCAAATTGACTTGGGATTGAAGAAATAATTGAAGCAAAAATTAATAGCGACATTCCATTACCAACACCACGTTCAGTGATCAACTCACCCATCCACATGATCAAAGCTGTGGCAGCTGTCATGGTGATAACCATGGTGAGAATTACCACGATTGATTGGTTAGGTATTAATTGATTTGGACAACCTCTAAGTAATTGACCAGGAGTTCTAGCAAGAGCCAAGATGCTGGTCGCTTGCAAAACTGCTAAACCAATAGTGGTGTAGCGAGTGTATTGGGTAATTTTTGCTTGGCCTGATTGACCTTCTTTTTTCAACATTTCTAGGCGAGGAATTACCACCGTTAATAACTGCATGATGATACTTGCGGTGATGTAAGGCATGATTCCCAAAGCAAAAACACTTAACTGCAAAAGTGCGCCACCAGAGAAAAGGTTTATCACGCCATAAATTGAGTCACCCTCAACTAGCGCAACACATTCTTGAATTGCTGCGTAATCAACGCCCGGAGTTGGGATTTGCGTTCCAAGACGATAGAGAGCTAAAAGTCCAAGTGTGAAAAGTAATTTGCGTCGTAAATCCGGCGTGCGAAAGCCGTCGGTCAACCACGCAAAGTTAAGTCTCATCTTCTTTAGAAGACCTTAACTGAACCGCCAGCTGCAGTGATCTTGCTGGTAGCTGACTCCGAGAACTTATGAGCAGTAACATCAACTTTGACGCTGATTTCACCAAAACCCAAGACCTTAACTGGTTGGCCTTTTCTAACTAAGCCGGCCTTGATCAAATCTTGAATCGCAATTGCTCCGCCACTAGGGAACAGCCTTTGAATATCAGCAACGTTGACCGCTTGAAATTCGATTTTGTTTGGATTCTTGAAGCCCTTCAATTTTGGAAGACGCATGTGTAATGGCATCTGACCACCTTCAAAAGAAGCTGGGATATTTCTACGAGCGCCAGAGCCTTTGGTTCCACGTCCAGCAGTTTTTCCCTTGCTTGCTTCACCGCGACCTTTACGGGTTTTTGCGGTTTTGCTCCCCGGAGCAGGTCGTAAATGATGTGCTTTTACTGGCATTTACCTAAACCTCTTCAATCTTTACTAAATGCATGACTTGGTTTACCATTCCACGAAATTCTGGACTGTCTGGCTTCACTACGCTGTCACCAATTTTTTTTAATCCTAGTGAGCGTAAATTCTGACGCTGACGTTCTGAACCGCCAATTTCAGATTTGACCTGAGTTACTTTCAAATTAGCCATTATTGAGCACCTGCAGCTTTCTTATCAGCCGCATCAGCAAGCAAAAGTGCTTTTGGCGCTACTTCTTCTAACGGCAATCCACGACGAGCAGCTACCGCTTCGGGGCGCTCTAGCATCTTCAATGCCGCAATTGTGGCGTGAACGATGTTTAGTGAATTTTGCGATCCTAAGCTCTTAGTTAACACATCATGAATTCCCGCAGCTTCAAGAACTGCACGAACTGCACCACCGGCAATTACCCCGGTACCGGCAGAAGCAGGGCGTAAAAGCACCACACCAGCAGCATCTTCACCAGTAACTGGGTGAGGAATGGTTCCGCCAATTCTCGGTACTTTGAAGAACTTTCGCTTAGCTTCTTCAACGGCTTTACTTATTGCTTGCGGTACTTCTTTTGCTTTGCCGTAGCCAACTCCAACTTGACCATTGCCATCTCCAACAACTACTAAAGCAGTGAAAGAAAATCTACGTCCACCCTTAACAACTTTTGCTACACGGTTAACCGTAACAACTCTTTCAATAAAGTTGGATTTTTCTCTTGGTTCTCTTCCTTCGCGAGAATCTCTGCGATCGCGCTTTCCTGAGCGCTCTTCGGATTCAACTCTTTGTGCCATTAGAAATTCAACCCTCCTTCACGTGCACCATCGGCTAATGCCGCAACACGTCCGTGGTACTTACGTCCGGCGCGATCAAAAATCACTTGATTAATCCCCTTTGCTTTAGCTCTCTCGGCTAAACGCTTTCCGGCATCTTTAGCTTGAGAAGTCTTATCTCCGGTGGCAGCCTCTTTTTCCATGGTAGAGGCATAGGCCAAAGTGATTCCGGCGTTGTCGTCAACTAGTTGCGCAGTTAGGTTTCGCAAACTGCGTGAAATAACCAAGCGTGGACGCTCGGCAGAGCCAAAAATGTTTTTTCTAACTCTGATATGACGACGTCGACGCATCGCTTCTTTTTTGCTTAAATGCTTTGCTGGTTTTGTGAAATTACCCACGATTATTTACCAGCCTTTCCAGCTTTGCGAATAACTCTTTCGCCTTCAATACGGACACCTTTACCTTTGTAAGGATCTTGTTTACGAATCTTGGTCACATTTGAGGTGACTTCGCCAACCAATTGTTTATCGATTCCTTCTACATGGAATTTTGTTGGACTCTCAACCTTAAAAGTGATTCCCTCTGGTGCCTTGTAAAGCACTGGGTGGCTGTAGCCCAAAGAAAACTCAAGATCTCTACCCTTTAAAGCGACACGATAACCCGTACCAGAGATAGTCAAAGTCTTTGAAAAACCTTCACTTACCCCGATCACCATATTATTAACTAGTGATCTAGATAGGCCATGTAATGCTTTGCTATCGCGCTCGTCATCTGGGCGTTGCAAAGCGAATGAACCATCTTCTTGCTTTGAGATAGTGATCTTTTCTGGCAGATTAATAGAAAGTTGACCCTTTGGTCCTTTCACGCTCACTTGTGAGCCAGCGATATTAATTTCAACTCCGCTAGGAACGGTTATTGGTTTTTTACCGACACGTGACATCTTTACTCACCTACCAAACGTAGGCGAGAACTTCTCCGCCTACACCCTTTTTAGAAGCCTGCTTGTCAGTAAGCAAACCTGATGAAGTTGAAATTATGGCAATGCCTAATCCACCCAGAACCTTAGGAAGATTTTCGCTTTTCGCATAAACACGTAGACCTGGCTTAGAAACTCTTCTTAAACCGGCAATAGCACGTTCACGATTTGGGCCGTACTTTAGATCTAAAACTAAACTTTTGCCCACTTTTGCTGGTTCTTCTTTGTAACCAGAGATAAAGCCTTCGCTTTGTAAAATTTCTGCAATGCTTGCCTTCATTTTTGAATAAGGCATGCTTACAGTCTCATGATGCGCAGTATTGGCATTACGAAGTCTTGCCAACATATCCGCTATCGGATCTGTCATTGTCATGGCCGCTGGGCCTTTCTCGCAATGGTTTCCAAATTTCTTGGACCTTTTGCGCTAGTTATTACCAACTTGATTTGGTGATACCGGGTAGCTCACCTTTATGTGCCATATTGCGAAAGCAAATCCGGCACAAATTAAATTTGCGATACACCGCACGCGAACGTCCGCATGAACCGCAGCGGGTATAAGCGCGTGATGAAAACTTGGGAGTGCGTTGTTGTCTGATTTTTTGTGATGTCTTGGCCATTTGGCTTATGCCTCCTTGAACGGAAAGCCGAAAGCACTTAATAGTGCTTTGCCTTCTGCGTTATTTTTGGCGGTAGTGACGATGGTGATGTCCATGCCGCGAGGGCGATCGATGGAATCTTGAGGAACTTCAAGAAACACTGATTGCTCAGTTAATCCGAAGGTGTAGTTTCCGTGACCATCAAATTGCTTTGGTGATAATCCACGAAAATCTCTGATACGAGGAATCGCGACCGAAAGTAAGCGGTCAAAAAATTCCCACATTCTGTCGCCACGCAAAGTAACGTGGGCGCCAATTGGCTGACCTTCGCGAAGCTTAAAGTTTGCAATTGATTTAGTTGCCTTATTTACTGATGGTTTTTGGCCAGCAATCAAAGTGAGGTCTCTAATTGCACCTTCAAGCAGTTTTGAATCTTTTGCGGCTTCTCCAACACCCATATTGATGACAATTTTTGTGAAGCGTGGCACCTGGTTCACATTCGCTAGATTTAATTCCTTTACTAAATGTGGAACAACTTCTGTTTGATATTTAGCTTTTAATCTAGGTGCGGTAGCAGTTGCGGTACTCATTTACAATTCCTCCCCGGTGCGACGAGAAATTCTTACTGAACGAGTTGCTGGGTAAGTGGTTCCATCGCTACGACGCTTGTCAACTTTTGATCTCTTATAGCCCACACGAGTTGCTCGATTGTCTTGCTCAACTACTGGCATCACATTGCTGGAGTCAATTGGAGCTTCTACGGTTAAAATTCCGCCAGCTTTTGCTCCACGCTCAGCTTGAGTAACTTTCGTGTGCTTCTTAACGCGATTGACGCCTTCGACAACAACCTTGCGTTTAACTGGGTCTACTTTAAGAACTTTTCCAGTTACACCCTTGTCTTTGCCAGAAATAACCTGTACTAGGTCACCTTTTTTAATGTGTAGTGACGCCATTACAAAACCTCCGGTGCTAAAGAAATAATTTTCATAAATTTCTTATCACGCAATTCGCGACCCACCGGGCCGAAAATACGAGTTCCTCTTGGCTCGCCATCAGCCTTCAAAATCACTGCCGCGTTTTCATCAAAGCGGATGTAAGAACCATCAGGGCGTCTTAAGTGTTTGGTGGTGCGCACTACTACTGCCTTAACCACTTCACCTTTTTTAACGCCGCCACCAGGAATGGCATCCTTGACGCTAGCCACAATCACATCGCCGATTCCGGCATATCTTCTTTGCGATCCACCTAACACACGGATGCAAAGCAATTCTTTGGCTCCGCTGTTATCAGCTACCCGCAAACGGGACTCTTGTTGAATCATTCTTACTTCGCCTTCTCGATGATGTTGACTAAGCGCCAACGCTTAGTGGCAGAAAGGGGACGAGTCTCAGCGATTTCCACCCGATCGCCGATACCGGCTTCGTTGTTTTCATCATGAGCTTTTAGTTTGGAACGGCTAGAAACAACTTTTCCATACAAAGAGTGTTTGGTTCGGTCTTCAATTTGCACCACTATGGTCTTATCCATTTTGTTGCTGACCACAACCCCTTCACGTATTTTTCGATAGTTCCGAGTTAATTCACTCATGCCACACCTTCTTCAACTGGAGTAATTCCAAGTTCTCTCTCGCGCAAGACCGTATAAATGCGAGCAATCTCACCGCGAACTGCTTTTAAGCGGCCATGAGATTCAAGTTGTCCGGTTGCTGCCTGAAAGCGCAAGTTGAATAACTCTTCTTTTGCTTCGCTCAACTTGGTATTCAATTCTTCGCTTGAATAGCCTCTGAACTCTGATGCTTTCTTAGTTGCCATCTTTTTAACCCTCCGTTATTTCGCGACGGACGATGCGACACTTCATTGGCAATTTGTGCATGGCACGCGTCAAAGCGGTCATCGCAGTTTTTTCGTCAGGAAAGGTAATTTCAAACATCACGCGCCCTGGCTTAACGTTTGCTACCCAAAATTCTGGTGAACCCTTACCGGAACCCATACGAGTTTCAGCTGGCTTCTTGGTTAGTGGGCGATCCGGATAAATATTGATCCAAACTTTTCCACCGCGCTTTAAGTGACGAGTCATGGCAATACGTGCCGCTTCAATTTGACGGTTAGTTACATAAGCTGCAGTAACTGCTTGCAATCCATAGTCACCATAAGTCACACGGGTTCCGCCTTTGGCTTTACCGCTACGAGAAGGGTGATGTTGTTTACGATGAGCAACTCTTTTTGGAATTAACATTTATTCACTCACCTCTTCCGCAGGGGTTTCACTGCTTGCCACAACTTCTTCAGTTGCAACTTCAGTACTGACTTCTTCTACCGTTTCGCCGGCTGCTGCTTCTTCACCATCAGCTTTTCTCGGCTTACGAGCTGGCTTTGATTTAATTGACGATTGGGCAGCCGCACGCTCAGCTGCAGCCTTTGCTTCTTTTTCAGCTTGGGTTACTGGTGCATCACCCTTGAAAATCCAAACTTTTACGCCGATGCGGCCGAAAGTGGTGTGTGATTCATAGAATCCAAAATCGATATTGGCGCGCAAAGTATGCAAAGGAACTCGACCTTCGCGATAAAACTCGGTACGGCTCATTTCAGCGCCGCCTAGACGACCTGAAACTTGAACTCTGATTCCTTTGGCACCATTCTTTAGAGCTGATTGCATTCCCTTGCGCATTGCGCGTCGGAATGAAACACGGCTGGCTAATTGCTCGGCGATACCTTGGGCAACTAATTGGGCATCAACTTCAGGATTCTTTACTTCAAGAATATTTAATTGAACTTGCTTTCCAGTTAATTTTTCAAGATCAATTCTGATGCGATCAGCTTCTTGCCCGCGGCGACCAATCACAATTCCGGGGCGCGCAGTGTGAATATCTACTCTTACTCTTTCACGAGTGCGCTCGATATCAACGCGGCTGATTCCAGCTCTTTGCATACCCTTAGTAAGCAAGCGGCGAATTTCGATATCTTCTTTTACATAATCCTTGTAACGCTCACCCTTTTTAGTGGAATCAGCAAACCACTTGCTGGTGTATTCCGAGGTGTAACCCAAGCGAAAGCCATGGGGATTAACTTTTTGACCCATTATTTATCCTCTGCCTTCTTCTTAGGGGCTGCCTTTTTTGCCGGAGCCTTTTTCGCCGGTGCCTTCTTTGCTACTGCTTTTTTCGCAGGAGCTTTCTTGGCTGCTGCTTTTTTGGCAGGAGCTTTCTTCGCCGGTGCTGCTGCAGCTTTTTCTTCAGTTGCTACTTCAGCTTTTGGTGCGGCGGCTGGCTTGGCCTTTACTTCTTCTTTAACACTTGGTTTTTGACTTCGACGACCAGGTTTTTGACGAGCTGGAGTGCCTTGCTCTTCCAAGATCAATGTGATGTGACTGGTTCGCTTGTCGATTCGATAAGCACGACCTTGCGCACGAGGACGGATGCGCTTCATGGTTGGGCCTTCATCGACAAAAGCTTCGGCGATATACATATTTGAAGGATCTATATTCAAATTGTTCGACGCGTTGCTCATGGCACTCTTTAATAGCTTGCCAACCGGTTCGCTAGCGCCTTGTTCGGCGTAACGCAAAACCGCTTGTGCTTCAAGTGCTGACATGCCGCGAATCATGTTGACCACTCGGCGTGCCTTCATGGGCGTCACTCGCACATAGCGTGCTTGTGCCCTGGCTTCCATTTTTGTCCTCGTTCCTTTTCTTTACTTCTTTTGTGCTTTTTGATCTGACTTAACGTGACCTTTGAAGGTACGCGTTGGAGCAAATTCGCCCAACTTATGTCCGATCATGTTTTCGGTGATGAATACTGGGATGTGCTTGCGTCCGTCATGAACTGCAATGGTGTGACCAATCATTTCTGGAGTGATCATCGAACGACGAGACCAAGTCTTAATCACATTCTTTTGGTTCTTTTCGTTTTGCTCACTTACTTTCTTTTCCAAGTGATGGTCAACGAATGGACCTTTCTTTAAGCTGCGTGGCATAAGTGAGGTCTCCTATCGATTCTTGTTCTTTGGACGGCGACGCACAATGAACTTTGAGCTCGCTTTGTTGGGATTACGGGTACGTCCTTCGGGCTTACCGCTTGGGTTAACTGGGTGACGTCCACCTGAAGTTCTACCTTCACCACCACCATGAGGGTGATCTACTGGGTTCATAACCACACCGCGAACAGTTGGGCGCTTACCCTTCCAACGCATCCGGCCGGCTTTACCCCAGTTGATGTTGGATTGCTCTGCGTTTCCAACTTCACCAACGGTGGCGCGGGCTCTTACATCTACGTTTCTAATTTCACCTGAAGGTAAACGTAATTGCGCAAATGGACCATCTTTTGCCACTAGTTGAATTGCGGATCCAGCAGAGCGAGCAATCTTGGCTCCCCCACCAGGCTTAATTTCAACTGCGTGAATCACGGTACCTACGGGAATATTTCTTAGCGGCAAATTATTACCAGGCTTAATGTCAGCACTTGGGCCAGTTTCGATGCGATCGCCTTGTTTCAATCTGGCTGGAGCCAAAATGTAACGCTTTTCGCCATCAGCAAAGTGCAAAAGCGCAATGCGTGAAGTGCGGTTTGGATCGTATTCAATATGAGCCACGGTTGCTGGAACGCCATCTTTATCAGAACGCTTGAAGTCAATAATTCGATAAGCGCGCTTGTGTCCGCCACCTTGATGGCGAGTAGTGATACGCCCTTGATTGTTGCGTCCACCTTTGTTCTTTACTGGCACCAAAAGAGACTTCTCTGGGGTGTCGCGAGTAATTTCAACAAAGTCAGCAACACTCGAGCCACGACGGCCGGGAGTTGTTGGTTTGTATTTACGAATTCCCATCAATTCTCCTTATGCATTTGGCGCATTGAAGATATCGATGCGGTCGCCTTGCGCCAGGCTCACGATCGCCCGCTTGGAATCTGGACGTGAGCCAGCTCCATAGCGAGTGCGGTATTTTTTGCCAATTCGATTTGAAGTATTAACGTTTAGAACTTTAACTTTGAAAAGTTCTTCTACTGCTAACTTAATTTCAGTCTTATTGGCATCTTTGCGAACTAAAAAGGTGTACTTGTTTTCATCTAATAAACCGTAACTCTTTTCAGAAACTACAGGTGCGATCAAAATGTCGCGGGCGTGTAATTGACTCATTAGACGGCCACCTCTTTATTGTTGTGCTTCAAGAAAAGTTGGTAAGCCTCTTCAGAGAAAACCACATCATCAGCCACGATTACGTCATAAGTGTTAACTTGATCGTAAGCGATGGTATGAACGCCAGGTACGTTTCTTAACGAGAACCAACCAGCAGGATCTTGACGAGTAAGTACTACCAAAACCTTCTTGCCGGTTACTACATTTGCCAAGGCAGCAAGTGCAGCTTTGGTTGATGGCTTTTCACCTTCAACAACTTTGGTAAGTAGATGAATTCGGCCTTCTTTTGCGCGATCACTTAACGCTGAGCGCAAAGCTGCGGCTTTCATTTTCTTAGGGGTGCGCTCGTCGTAATCGCGAGTGCGGGGCCCATGAGAAACACCACCACCGGCATAGTGCGGGGCGCGAATCGAACCTTGACGGGCGCGGCCAGTTCCTTTTTGCTTGTATGGCTTTTT
Organism: Candidatus Nanopelagicales bacterium; assembly: GCA_023254955.1. Next base: position 10,989 of record JALRKC010000016.1, read on the forward strand.
ACCGCCACCAGAAACTTCAGCACGAGTTTTAGTGTGCGCAGTTCCGCTGCGAGCAGCAGCGAGCTGTGCCGTCACTACTTGGTGCATTAGTGGAATGTTCACTTGCACTTCGAAAATCTCACTGGGCAAGTCCACACTCTTAGTTGCTTTGCCGTTAGTGTCTTTAATTTCTACTGAGGCCATTTATACGTTCACCGCCGTCTTAGCTGCTGAGCGAACCAAAACCAAAGCGCCTTGTGGGCCCGGTACTGATCCTTTAATTAATAACAAACCTTTTTCAGCATCAACGCTTTGTACTTTTAAGTTTTGCGTGGTGATGCGGTCATTACCCATACGCCCAGCCATACGAATTCCCTTGAAAACTCTGCCGGGAGTGGCGCAGGCGCCAATCGAGCCAGGGCTGCGGTGCTTCCGCTTTACACCGTGTGAAGCGCGAAGTCCATGAAATCCGTGACGCTTCATTACGCCCGCAAATCCTTTACCTTTGCTGGTACCAGTTACGTCAACAATTTCACCGGCTTGAAAAGTTTCAGCGGTTAATTCCTGGCCGAGGGTATATTCACCAGCATTGCTAGTACGTAGTTCAGTTATATAGCGGCGTGGAGTAACCGAAGCTTTAGCAAAGTGACCGGCATCTGGCTTGTTAACTTTGCGAGGATCAATGGCACCAAAGCCAAGTTGAATCGCGCTATAGCCATCTTTTTCTGCAGTACGTACTTGAGTAACTACGCAAGGGCCTGCCTTAATAACCGTCACTGGAACAACTTTGTTGTTCTCATCCCAAACTTGTGTCATTCCCAACTTTTCGCCGAGAATTCCTTTAACAACTTTTTCCATTTTTTCTATCCCTCGCCTACAACTTGATCTCAATGTCGACGCCGGCAGGCAAATCAAGCCTCATCAAGCTGTCAACGGTTTTTGGAGTTGGGTCGAGAATGTCAATTAAGCGCTTATGGGTGCGCATTTCAAAGTGCTCGCGAGAGTCTTTGTACTTATGAGGTGAGCGAATCACTACATAAACATTCTTTTCAGTAGGTAGCGGCACCGGGCCAGCAACCTTTGCGCCAGTCTTGGTAACGGTATCAACGATTTTGCGCGCTGAAGAATCAATTACCTCATGGTCATAGGCTTTTAACCTGATGCGGATTTTTTGTCCGGCCATGGTCTTTGTTACCTTGTCTTTCTTTTAAGTAGTGCCGCTGGTTTTATTTCCGATTAGGGAGCTTGTGGCTCCCTAATCGAAAGTCTTTCGGTTGATTCTTAATTACTTAAGAATCTTTGTTACACGTCCTGCACCTACGGTGCGTCCACCTTCGCGAATAGCGAAACGTAGACCGTCTTCCATAGCGATTGGTTGAATTAATTCAACGGTCATTTCAGTGTTGTCGCCTGGCATAACCATTTCGACTCCACCTGGAAGTGTTACTACACCGGTCACGTCAGTGGTACGGAAGTAGAACTGTGGACGGTAATTATTGAAGAATGGAGTGTGACGTCCACCTTCGTCTTTGCTCAAGATATAAACCTGAGCTTCAAAGTTGGTGTGTGGAGTGGTTGAACCTGGCTTGATAACAACCATGCCGCGTTCAACATCTTCACGCTTGGTACCACGAAGCAAAAGTCCGACGTTCTCGCCAGCTTGACCTTCATCAAGCAACTTGCGGAACATTTCGATACCGGTCACAGTTGATTTTTGTGAATCTGGGCGAATGCCGACAATTTCTACTTCTTCGTTTACCTTGACGATACCGCGCTCGATACGACCGGTGATAACGGTTCCACGACCTGTGATGGTGAAAACGTCTTCA